>NZ_JAUBRO010000004.1:10983-176436 GCF_036701945.1 Microcoleus sp. MON1_C1
ACTAATCCCGACATTCCAACTAATCCCGACATTCCAACTAATCCCGACATTCCAACTAATCCCGACATTCCAACTAACCCCGACATTCCAACTAATCCCGACATTCCAACTAATCCCGACATTCCAACTAATCCCGACATTCCAACTAATCCCGACATTCCAACTAATCCCAATAGCCCTAATAATCCCAATAATCCCAATAGCCCTAATAATCCCAATAATCCCAATAACCCCAATTCGCCCCCCATATCACCAAGGGATAGATTGCCATTTGATAGAGGGCGATCGCTTTTCCCCGAACCCAACCAACCCTTTAGTCGCGAACAGCGGCAGAACCAAAACAGAATATCGCGAGATATAGGAAAACCGGGAGACAGGATGCCACCCGAAAGAATGCAATCTCCCAGAGGACTGAGAAATTTCATCAATTCAAATATCAGAGATTCAGTTATTCAGTCAGCATTTCGCGGCGATATTGGCAGGAATTTGGAAATTGGCAATATATCGGCCGCTTTGTCTCTGCTGGACAAATCTTTCAGCCAAGAATTTCGGGAATATTTCGGCATCAACATCAGCGACGAGTTGGTATCCCCAGAGGAAATCCAAAAAAAGTTAGCATCGGTGGGCGCAGAAACGGGCACGAAACCCAGCTTAATTTATCTGTTCTCGCAGCCCGAAGAATTAAATTTAATGCTAATAAATTCTTGCGGTGAAGTGGTTCACAAAAGTGTGCCGGCTGCGAACCGGGCAGAACTGCTGAAAGTTGTAACTCAGTTCAGGGATGAGATTACCAAACCGGGAGTGCGGGCTACTACGAGTTATCTACCCTCTTCCCAACAGCTTTATAAGTGGATGATTGCGCCTTTAGAGGACAGTTTGAAAAAGTGCGAAACCGATACTATTTCCTTTGTTGTCGATCGAGGTTTGAGAGGTATGCCCTTTGCTGCTTTGCACGACGGACAGCAATTTTTGGTGGAAAAGTACAATCTCAGCCTGATGCCCAGCATTAATTTAACAGATACTCGCTACGTCGATCTCAGAAATTCTCAAGTTTTAGCAATGGGTGCTTCTGAATTTTCTGAGTTGAATCCTTTGCCTGCAGTTCCTGCTGAAATAGCGGCTATTTCCCGAGAATGGCCGGGAGTTAGTTTTCTGAATGAGGATTTCACTTTGGATAATTTGAAGCGACAGCATCAAAGCCGACCTTTTGGGGTTATTCACTTAGCTACTCACGGCGAATTTCGACCCGGAGCACCGAATAATTCTTTTATTCAGTTTTGGAATAGTCGGCTGCGACTGGATCAATTGCGGGATTTGAGATTGAATGATCCGCAGGTTAATCTGTTAGTTTTAAGTGCTTGTCGGACTGCGGTGGGAGATGCACAGGCGGAGTTGGGTTTCGGGGGTTTGGCGCTGCAAGCGGGGGTGCAAACGGCTTTGGGGAGTTTGTGGTACGTGAGTGATGAAGGTACTTTGGGATTGATGAGTGAGTTTTACCAGCAGTTGAAGACGGCGCGAATTAAGGGGGCGGCGCTGCGACAAGCGCAAATTGCCATGTTGCGGGGAGATGTGCGTTTGGAGGGGGGAAGATTGCGGGGTTTGAGTCGGGGTCAGGGGGTGGAGTTGCCGAGTTCGCTGCAAGGGTTTGCGGATTTGAAGTTGTCGCATCCTTATTATTGGTCGGCTTTTGTGATGATTGGGAGTGCTTGGTGATGGGTGATTAGTGATTTGTTATGGGTTGGATATCAATGATTTTTGGGGAAAGGTCGATCGCCCGCAAGCCAGCAAGTTCTCAGTGCGATCGGCCTTTTCACTATTTTTTATGCCGAGTCCGCCATCACACGATCGCTTGATATCGTTTCCGGTTGCACCGGAATTATTACAGCGGTTCCCGCTGTATCTCCAAAAAAAACCTGAAACCGAAGTTAAGCCTAAGCTAAAATCTAATTTATTGAGAAGTCTAATGAATAAATTATTCAGTCCTCTTTTAGAGGACTTTCGCTATTAGCCAGGGGTTTAAACCCCTGGCGGTATTTGGGGTTAAGTGATATTTCGGTTTAAGTTGACACCAATCAATGGGCATTGACGTGTCCCTAGAAAGGCTTACTGTCGCACTTGCACCAAAGAAACCCGGTTTTTACCAAATCTGCTGACTGAAACGAAGTATTATCGTCAAAACCCGGTTTCTTGACTCCCATGCGTAAGTCCTACTCAACCAAAGCTTGCTGCTGAGCCTCCAACAATTCTTGAATCCCGATTTCTGCCACATCCAAAATTTGATTTAACTGACTCCGACTGAAACTTCCTTCTTCTGCAGTTCCCTGAATTTCGATGATATTCAAATCTCCATTCATTACCACATTACAATCAATTTCAGCCGCCACATCTTCAAGATAATTCAAATCTAAAAACGCTTCTCCTTCCAAAAGTCCCACAGACACCGCCGCCACTTGACGAATCATGGGCGATCGCTCTAAATCACCTTTTTGTACCAACTTGTTTAAAGCGTCAGCCACAGCCACAAACCCGCCAGTAATTGAAGTCGTGCGAGTCCCAGCGTCAGCTTGCAAAACATCCGCATCCACAAGTATGGTGCGTTCCCCCAATAGTTGCATATCCAAGCACGATCGCAAACTGCGCCCAATCAACCGCTGAATCTCTTGAGTGCGTCCCGATAATTTCATAAATTCCCGCTCTTGTCGCTGCGGCGTAGAACCGGGCAACATTCGGTATTCCGCTGTCAGCCAACCTTGTCCGGTATTCTCCAGAAATCTCGGCACTCCCGGCTTGATTGTAACGCTGCAAAGTACCTGAGTATCGCCACTTTTTGCGAGTACGGAACCGCTAGCAAATTTGGTAAACTGTCGATCGAAACTAATCGGACGAATTTGATTTGGTTGTCGGCCATCTGGACGCTGGAAAGACATAATATTTAGGTGATGGGTACTGGGTAATTGGAATTAAAAATTGAAAATTGGGTATTAATCTTCCGGTCTTTTTGGATTCGTTAAATATGCAGTCATTCAATCTAAAATGTAAAATCTAAAATGCTATGACTATTGACCTTTAGCCTCGATCAATTGGAGAATATCCTGCTGGACTTGTTCTGGCGATCGATCGCCATCCACAGTTAACAGTTTGTTGCGGTATTCATAATACTCTAAAAGAGGAATAGTGCGTTCGTGGAACAAATCGAGGCGACGCTGTAAAATTTCAGGGTGGTCATCCGATCGATCGCGCTCGATCGACCTGCTCAGCAAAACCTCGATCGGCACTTTCAGCCAAACTGCCCAATCTAGCTCCTGCGCCAACTCCTCTAATAAAAAATCCAACTCCTCAGCTTGAAAAGCAGTTCGCGGATAGCCCTCCAACACCCAGCCATTAAAGACATCCCACAGCAGCAGCCGGCGGCGAAAGAATTCAATCATAGTGGCGTCGGGAACTAATTCCCCTCTTTCGACATAAGACACCGCCCGCTTGCCTAAATCTGTGTCTTCTGCGATCGCCTCCCGTAGAATGTCCCCCACAGCCAGCAAAGGAAGGCTCAAATTGCTGCACAGTAGTTCAGCCTGAGTTCCCTTTCCCGCTCCTGGCCCTCCCAGAATCACCACTCTCACAGTCCCTGCTCCTAGTGCCGCGACATTCAAAATTTTACGCGATGTGTGTACCTTTTCTTGAAAGCCCTGGACGCAGCAAGACTCTCATCACCTAGGTTTTTCACCCTATAACTGTATAAATGTCAAGCTCCAAGCCGTATTTTGGTAAAAAACCCCGTTTCTGCGTAAGTGCTAATTGAGTTCCAAAATTGAACAAATGACTGCGAATGCCACTGCCGCGAGCTTTTGACAACTTGTATATCTAGTGTTCGATCCGATGTGCACTCGGCCCCGTACACTATATATTGTCAAGCAGGCTTCAGCCACGCCAAGGTCGGAGCTGCACTCAAGACTTAGTTGCTGATTAAATATTGCCCTATGGTTGCTCAGTTACAAACCCCTAAACTAAATTTAAACCACAGCTTGCCCTACACAGTTCAAGGGCTGGTGCAAGTCTTTACAGGCCCGCACCGCTGCTTTTTTACCAGTGTCATGGCTCAGGCCCTCCGAATTGCAGGACAGGGAGCTCCCGTGCTAGCGGTGCAGTTCCTCAAAGGGGGAATTAATCAAGGGCATCAGCATCCGGTGCGGCTGGGGCAAAATTTAGATTGGGTGCGCTGCGATTTGTCACGCTGCATTGAGAAGGCCGATTTAGATGAGCTGGAGACGCGAGCGATCGAACAATTGTGGCAGTATGTTCAAAATGCAGTGCGCGAAGGTCGTTATTCCTTAGTTATTCTCGATGAATTGAGTTTAGCGGTTAATTTGGGCTTGATTCCCGAAGCCGAAGTGGTGGCATTGATTGACAACAAGCCGCATCATTTGGATATGATTTTTACCGGGCCATCCATGCCCCAAAGAATTTTGGATGTAGCCGACCAAATTACTGAAATTCGCCGCAGTTAAGGACAATGATTCAAGTTGCGAGATCCTTTTTAGCGGTTGCATTTTTTATGTAAAAAAATAGGCGATCGCTTAGCTCAAAGAGCGATCGCACGCTGATCAATTTACCAGCGACGTTACGCTTGAACTACCGGATCGAACACAACACTCAATCGATCCGCCGGCACCATCCGCTTGAGAATTTTCAAGTGACCGTCGGCATCAGACCAACTGCGAAACTCACCCACAACCACCTTTTCCACATTTGGAAGCGAGCGAACTATAGTCCACGGCTTGAGACGTTTTTCTTGCAACATAATATATATCTCCTTGGTAAATTGGAGCCAAAGCCAGTCCCCATGCTTTGGCAGGGCCGAGGACTGGCTTTTGACTTTGTAAACTTGCCCTTCTCTAAGAACATAGCACAAAAAAAATAGTTTGTGATTATATCTTATTTTCCGCTTTCTTTATACCTAATTCCTACATGACAAATGATTAAACTAAAAACTTGTTAATTCTTTAATTCCCCACTCAAAACTATTTCATGACTAACACTTAAACTACACTTGGGGTGCAGCGTGACTAATAAATTCTGCCTTCTACCTTCTACCTTCCCTTTACAAATCCCGCCGCGACAGCAGAAACCAGATCCCACCCAAACCCAAAACACCGCACAAAACCCCGCCTTCCCACCCAAAAACAGTCCCCCCCGGCAAATGTCCAGGCTTTGCCTTAGAAGTAAAATTCAGCTCCGAATAGTATACCCACTGGCTGTTAACCCGCCAGCCTACTCGATCGCCAAACTTCTCCCAAACTGTAGCATCATAAACACCAGCCTTTCCCCCCGACTTTACCCACAAACCCTTTTGCACAGAAAAACCAAATCTGCGGTGACTGTGCCGCACCCAAAGTTGATCGATAGTCTGCAAATCCTTAGCGGGAAACTTCCTAATATCTTCCTCGCTCAAATAACCGCGTGAAAGTTGCTGCATCACCTCCAGCATTTTCACAGAAGTTTCCTCATCAGCACCCCGCCAATTTTTAGCAGCCAGCAGCCTTGCCAAGTGAGAATAATCAATACCTTTTTCGGACTCTAAATTCACAGAAACTAGCGGAGGATCAGTCACCGGTTGAGTCGGCACCGAAGGACTAATGACAGTTGTTTGCTGCGACTTTTCGAGCACAGGGACAATAACAACAGGAGGTTTTAAAGCATCCAAAACTTCCACAGCCGATTTGTAGCGATCTTTAACATATTCCTGAATCAACTTATCCAAAACCTGACCTAAATCCTGGCTAATTTGTGTTCCTTTCGGCAAAGCCTCCCTCCAAAGCCAGCGGCCTTCAAGCGGATCGTAAAGGTCATCGTGAATGTCTCCATAGATATCCAGGTAAGGCATAACAGAAGTCAGCAAGCGAATGCAAGTCACCCCCAAACTATAAAGGTCGCTAGCAGGAACAGCCCTACCGTGACGCTGTTCTAGAGCCGCGTAGCCGGGAGTTCCCAACTTAGTTCCCGTTTTGGTAGGAGCAGCAGCTACTACCTGTTTAGAAACCCCAAAATCTATCAGCACTAACTTACGATCGCGAGCCCGGCGGATCACATTCTCAGGTTTAATATCGCGGTGAATTACATTTCTGTCGTGAACAAACTTCAATAAAGGCAACAAATCTAACAGCAGTTCGCAAGTTTTAATTTCGCTATAAGCACCGTACTTTTCTAACTCATCCTTTAAATTATAGCCATCAATAAACTCTTGCACTAAATACAAGCGCCCATCTTCCTCAAAATAAGAAATTAACTGAGGAATTTGCGGGTGCTTCAGTTCGTATAACCGCCTTGCCTCTTGTTCAAACAGCCGAACATATTTTTTAAAATGACCGGGCTTCCGCTGAAACTCTTGAGGGGGAGACAACTGTTTAATCACGCACAATTCCTCAAATTTTCCATGATTAACAGCTCGGAAAGTCCTGCCAAATCCCCCATCGCGCAGCGGTTCAGTTGCTGCATAAAGGTCTTTTAGCAGCAACTTTGAACCACAATGAAGACAATACTTTGTGCCTGGTGGGTTCTGACGCTTGTCTCTTGGGCAATCGAGATTAAGGCAGTATGTCATATATTAAAAAAATGCGAACAAAATTATACTCAGGGTTTTATATTATTCAAGAGTCCGATCGCGAGCTGGTTTTTGTAGAGGCGAAACCTCGAACCTTACGGAGGCGGCCGCCACCCTCGCGATCGGAGGGGGCGCTCTCGCCAGACTGCCCCTGAGCAAGTATAACTCTCTTAAGGGTTTGACCTCAAACTCGAAGTCCACATCTAACCTTAGACTCCGAGCCGTGCAATACATTTGATTTAGCGGTCAAATAGCCCCTAGATCAAACAGAAATAGTAATTTATTACCAGCCCCGTGGCCTCTGCAACGCCAAAAAAACTGAGGATTCCGCCTGAGATATAATTTTATTGTCAGAGAGAAGCACACTAACGGGAGCCACAGGTTGCGTCAAGTTCGATATACTTTAATATTTTACCCGTATAATTTTTAACTTAACCAGGCATAATTAACAATCCAAAAATCCCCAACAAATGCACGTTAAAATCAATACTAGCTTCCTCGATCGCAATCCGAGCCAGACCAGACACTTAGCCAGTTTTCCCTGTTTCCTTTTTTCAGCTATTACCAGTTACATCTAATTCGATCGGTCTACTTAATTAGGAATCCCCAGTGACACCAAAACTACAGCCCTCTCCCACTCCAAAATCCCGCAACAAATCACCAAAAGTACCCTGGTTTGAGCGGTTCATGGCACTGGTCGCCCTAGGAAATTTAAGCCTAGTATTATTTGACATAACTTACGTCCCCGGTCGAGATTTCTACCTCCGGCAACTGCCAGTTCTAACTCAAGTATACGACCCATTTAAAGGAATTAAACCCCACCGAGACACCCAGCAATATCTGGAAACCTTAGAAGAATTAAAAATTCAAGTAGTGCAAACAGGGTTGCCCTCTCCCCAAGTAGCAGCCAAATTGCAGGAAATAAACAATCTGAGCGCGAAAATGATCGACGAAGATCCCTTTCGAGTAGCATCAAAAAGTGGCACCCTAGAAAAAATAAAAGACCGGATGCGCGATCGCGTCCCGAATCCGCAAGACTCCGCTAAACAATCATTCCAAAGATTCTGGAGCCAAGACTATTTAAACAAACAAGGCTGGCAAAAAGAAATCAAGTGGTTTGACGCCAAAATCAAGCCATTAATCGCCACCAACTATTACCGCGAGATTGGAGAAAACGGCGAATTCATCGATAACTTTTGGCAAATCGACCTGCCATTTATTGCCATATTCGCGATCGAATTTCTAGCCCGTACCTACTTGATCACCCGCCGCCACCGCAGCGTCACTTGGCGAGCCGCCATGCTCTGGCGATGGTACGACATCTTCCTGCTGCTCCCATTCTGGCGCCTGTTGCGAGTATTACCCGTCACAATTCGCATCCACCAAGCCAAAATGCCAGATCTCCAACCCATACGCACCCAAATCAGCCGAGGTTTCGTCGCCAACTTCGCCCAAGAATTGACCGAAGTTGTAGTAATTCAACTCATCAACCAGATGCAACAATCAATTACCACCGGCGAACTAACTCGTCAACTCTTTCAATCCCAAAAACAGCGCTATGTAGACATCAACAATATCAATGAAATAGAAGCGATCGCCACCCATCTAGTCCAAATAACCGTCTACAAAGTCCTCCCCCAACTCCAGCCAGACCTAGAAGCCCTCCTCCGGTACAATATTGAAACCTTCCTCAAACAATCCCCCCTGTATGAAGGATGGAAGCAAGTACCCGGTCTGGGAAACCTGCCCGGACAGCTAGCACAGCAATTAGTTGCAGAACTCTCAAAATTAGTCACCCTCGGCCCCCAAGATGCCTACGAAGCCTTCAAAATCGCCAGCGAAGACCCCATAAGCATCAAACTCTCAAGCCAGCTAGTCCAACATTTCGGGCAAGCTTTAGGAACCGAACTGCAACAGCAGCACACCTGGCAAGAAATACAACTGCTGCTGTGCGACTTCCTAGAAGAGTTCAAAATCAACTACATTCAGCGGTTGAGCGAAGAAGACTTCGAGAAAATTTTAGAACAAGCCAAAGAACTGCAACGGATAGCCCCGCGTTAGGGCGTGTCATCACTCGGAAGTCCCCAAACCGTTCGGGCAAGTCTCCCCAGGCGATGCCCCCTGGGTAGCGGTACAACACCGCTTCCACGAACAACCGATTGTAGGCCGACTGTCCCACCCACATAACCTTCATGTCCGCGCAACAAATCTTTGATCCTTTCCCACTGTTAATCCCGTAGGGCATAACGGCCGCTTGTCCTGCCGATCGAATCCTTCTAGTCGGCTGTATCTCTCCTTTACCTTCCTTTACATCAACTGATGACAAACCCTAGCCTCTCGGATTTGAAGAACCTTAAAATCCTTGCCAGCCCTCTGTTCACCTCTAGTACCAAATTCACTATTAAGCTGAGATAGTTTCCCAGAATTAAAAGAATAGCCCTAACCCTCTTCTGTGTCATAATCCCCTCTGCTCCACCGCTCTACTTATTTTTTTCTTCCCCAATTAGCAATTAGCAATTACCCTGCTGTAACTCCTGCAAATGAAACTTGCTGGAATTGTAAAGTTTCATTTGCGATCGGCATTCTCTACGAGAGTCATCTGCAGAGTTGTGCATCAAATCTTCAGCGCGGTAGTGAGTTAGACCGCCGTTACGGTTCTCCGCAGGCTGGCGTGTCATCTTTTTAGCGAGCAAGGTCAATTTTTTGAGACGTATATTATATCAATTTATATGTAACTCCGATGAAACCCTACTTTTTAGAGTCAATCTGTAAAGTAAAGTTAAAAACTACTACAAATAGCTGTAAACCAGGTAGTCTATTAGAGATCATTGCTAACTGGTTTCCTAAAGGCTAAAAATATTTACAAATGCTAGAAAAAAATAAGGTCCGTCCGTATCTTTAGTCAGCTATTATTATAACGATCTCAGAGAAAACACGTAAGTAGCGATGCTTGTTTAAGCAAGTTACTGTCTCAAACTTTTCAGTAACTATTATAGATTGCTTTTCAATATATATTTCCTCAGTCTCATTTCACTAAATCTACTGATATTTTTCAGCCAACTGGTTACCCCAGGAGTAACACCAATCAATGTCACAGACCTCTCCAACCACTTTCTTGTCAAACCGTTCTCAAAAGAAGCTGTCACTTCGCCTGATTTTAGTATTGCCATTCGTCGTGCAAATCTTTGCTGCCGTCGGGCTGACAGGCTGGCTATCCTTACGCAACGGGCAAAAAGCAGTCAACGAAGTGGCCAGCCAGTTGCGGAGTGAAATTACGGCCCGCATCCAGCAGCAGCTCAACACATACGTAGATACAGCCCCTCGCGTCAATCAACTGAATGCCAATGCCCTTCGACTAGGATACTTAAATCCCGACGAATTGGAGAGTACGGAACGCTATTTGTGGGAGCAAATTCAAGCATTTCCTTCTCTACCCAATATGGGTTTTGCTACTAAAACTGGAGAATTCATTGCCATTGAACGCCAAGAGAATGGCAAAGTAGTTTTTAAAATAGCAGACAAAGAGCATCGGAATGAACTTCATATTTATGAATCTGATAGCAAAGGCAATCAAACGAAGCTCTTAACAGTCTCCCGCAACTACAATATACTCAGCCGTTCATGGTATAAAGACAGTGTACGCTTAGGCAAGCCGACATGGAGCGAAATTTTTTCACTTACAGGTCAGAAAACGCTCTCGCTTCCTGCCGGACATCCAGTTTATGACGACAGTGGCGAACTGCGCGGGGTATTCGTTGCTAATTTTCTGATCTCTTTCCTCAGTGACTTCCTGCACAGCTTAAACATCGGTCGATCGGGACAGACATTCATTATGGAACGTTCTGGACTCCTAGTAGCCAGTTCAACTCTCAAAGAAGCATTTATCACCAACAATGACCAGCTCGATCGCCTGAATGCTTTAGATAGCACAGATGATTTAATTCGGCTGACAACAGCGCATTTAAAAGAACACTTTGGCGACCTGATTAAAATTAACAGATCTCAGCAATTGGATTTTACGATCGCCGGCCAGCGACAATTCCTCCAAGTTATGCCCTTTCAGGATAGCCGAGGATTGGACTGGCTGATCGTCGTCGTAGTTCCTGAAAGCGATTTCATGGATCAAATTAACGCCAATACCCAGACTACCATTTTGTTGTGTTTGGGAGCCTTGGCGCTAGCTACCGTTTTGGGAATCTTAACCGCACGCTGGATTACCAGCCCGATTCTCCGTTTGAGCGCAGCTTCGAGAGCGATCGCCAGTGGCGACTTAGAGAAAAATGTGCAGGTAAAAGGCGTAGAAGAACTAGAAGTTTTGGGTCAGTCTTTCAACCTGATGGCACAACAGTTGCGCGAATCTTTTGAGGCGCTAGCCAAGACCAATTCCGAGCTAGAAATCCGAGTAGAAGAACGCACCGCTGAACTCACGGAAGCCAAACAAATCGCTGATACTGCCAACCAAGCTAAAAGTGAATTTTTAGCGAATATGAGTCACGAATTGAGAACGCCACTCAATGGAATTTTAGGATACGCTCAAATCCTAGAACGCTCAAAAACCATGGCTCCGAAAGATATCCAAGGCATCAGTATTATTCACCAGTGTGGTTCCCACCTGTTAACCCTGATTAATGACATCTTAGACCTCGCTAAAATTGAAGCTCAGAAACTGGAACTGTACGCGAAAGATTTCCATTTTCCTTCCTTTTTGCAGGGAGTCGCGGAAATCTGCCACATCCGAGCCGAACAAAAAGGAATTGCTTTTGTTTATCAACCCAGTTTGGAAATTCCTGCTGGCATCTACGCTGACGCAAAACGCTTGCGACAGGTACTAATTAACTTACTGAGCAATGCAATTAAGTTTACAGACTCAGGACGAGTGACTTTTAAGATAGAACATCTGGAAAAGGGCACAGGTGAAAAGGTACAAACCAATGAGCAAAAGCCAGCCTCACCAATTCACAAAATTAGGTTTCAAATTGAAGATACTGGCGTGGGTATGACACCCGAACAATTAAAAAAAATATTTTTGCCTTTTGAACAGGTAGGAGACAGCAAGCGTCAGGCGGAAGGAACCGGACTCGGTTTAACAATTAGCCAGAAAATTGTCGAAATGATGGGTAGTACAATTCAAGTAAAAAGTCAGTCAGGAACAGGCAGTGTTTTTTGGCTAGATTTGGATTTACCGGAAGCGGCAGACTGGGCAAATACAGCCACGGTTGCCAAGCCAAGAAAGTTGGTTGGCTACCAAGGTAGAAAGCAGAAAGTTTTGGTTGTGGATGACAAATGGGAAAACCTCTCGGTCATTGTCAATCTCCTAGAGCCCCTCGGCTTTGAAGTAACCGAAGCTAAAAACGGTCAAGAGGGTTTAGAAAAAGTAGAAGAGTTTAAGTTCGATTTGATTATCACTGACTTAGTGATGCCAGTGTTAGATGGCTTTGAGATGATGCGCCGTATCCGAAATTTGCCACACTATAAAGACGTGGCAATCATTGCTTCCTCTGCCAGTGTATTTGCTACCGACCAACATAAAAGTTTGGAGGGAGGAGCAAACGATTTTGTCGGTAAGCCAGTGCAGGCAGAAGAGCTATTTGAGATATTGCAAAAGTATTTAAAACTTGAATGGATATATGAGGAAGGAAAGAATGAAAAAATCAGCACTATTCCTTTTTCATCAGATGCTCAATCACTTACTGAATCGAAATCTGTAGTGGCTCCCCCGCCAGGAGAAATTGAACTTTTATTTGAACTGGCGATGAGAGGCAACGTGAAAGGAATTGTGAAGCGCAGTGAGCACCTAGAGAAGTTAGATCGGCAATTTGTGCCCTTTGCTGTTGAGCTGCGCCAGTTAGCCCAAGGCTATCAGGTCAAAAAAATCAAAGAGTTTATTACATCCCACAGGGTAGAAAAAGAATGAAGGCAGCAAATATGGAAACAAGTAGCATCTTAATCGTCGATGACAATCCTAGCAATCTTGACGTGCTTTCTGAAGCTTTAGCTGGTTCAGGATGGGAGATATTGGTAGCAACTGATGGCGAAACTGCCATAGAACAGGCTGAATATAGTCAGCCTGATTTGATTCTGTTAGATGTGATGATGCCAGGAATTGACGGGTTTGAAACCTGTCATCGGTTGAAGGCAAGTCCGTTGACGAACGAAATATCCGTAATTTTTATGACCGCTCTTTCTGACATAGGAGATAAGGTCAAAGGCTTTAATCTAGGGGCGGTGGATTACATTACTAAGCCCTTTGAACAAAAGGAGGTGTTAGCTCGCGTCAACCTCCATTTAAAACTGCGTTCTTTGACTAAAATTCTTGCAGAGCAAAACCTAATGCTGAAGCGGGAAATAGAAGACAGGCTCGCAGCAGAAGCAGCGTTACATCAGCTCGCGCAGGAGTTAGAAAAACGGGTGGAAGAACGAACGGCTGAGCTTTCTCAAGCTTTGGATAATCTTAAAAAAGCTCAAGTGCAAATCGTTCAAAGTGAAAAGATGGCTTGCCTTGGTCAACTTGTAGCTGGGGTGGCTCACGAAATTAACAATCCAGTTAGTTTTATCTCCAATAATATCCCTATTGCCAAGGAATATATTGCCGATTTGATCGGGATGACTCGGCTTTACCAGCACAAGGTTACTTCGACATCAGAATTTGAGGATAAGTCCCAGGAGATTGAGTTAGATTTTATTGTTGAAGATTTGCCAAAAATTCTTGATTCAATGGCGGTCGGAACAGAGCGACTTTACAATCTTTCTATGTCACTGCGTAATTTTTCTCGCTTGGACACATCGGCACTAACGCCAGTGAATATTCACGAGGGGCTAGATAGTACCTTATTAATTTTAGGGCATCGACTGAAACCTAAAGGAAGTTTTCCAGGAATTGCAGTGATTAAAGAGTATGGGGAATTGCCGCTAGTAGAGTGTTATCCGGGGCAACTTAATCAGGTATTTATGAATATATTGGCGAATGGAATTGATGCTTTAGAAGAGTCTACGATCAGTTGTCCGCTGTGCGGGGAAAAGAAACAGGGCAATGACACTCCACAGATTCGGATTTGCACTGAAATGCTTCAGGATGACAGAGTGGTGATTCGGATTGCTGATAATGGGGTTGGCATAACTCAGGAAGTAATGCAGCATTTATTCACGCCGATGTTTACTACTAAATCAGTAGGTAAAGGGACAGGTTTAGGTTTGTCTATTAGCCGTGAGATCGTAGAACGAAAACATGGTGGTAAGCTGACCTGCATTTCCTCGCCAGAATGGGGGGTAGAGTTTGTAATTGAGCTTCCTATTCAGCATTAGTAATGGGGATTTTTTCTGGTGAATCTTAGTTTGGCTGTTTTGTAACTATACCGTTAATTTAGCGATCGCCCCTGTCTAATCTACCCATCACCATCACTGTCAAGCTCTTCACCCCCTATCAAGAAGCACAGGGCTTGTCCCAACTGAAATTAGGATTTCCTAAAGAAACTCCCGTATCGCAAGTCCTAGAACGCCTGAGTGCCACTGCGCGCCTGTTCTAGGATCGATCGCACCGGCTTCGGTATCAACCAGGAATTTGCCCTCGCCCCACCCCACTGCAAAACGGTGATCGAGTCGTCCTTATTTCCCCTGTCAGCTCTCCCCTTCTGCCCTCGGACAGTCCGCCGATGCCGGTTCGGTTTGTCACCGGGCGGGCGATCGAGCTAAACTGAGAACTGAGGCCTCCCTTCGATCAGAAGAAGTCCTCAAACTTCTTGGAAGAAATTGTTTTACCTAGGAGTGGGTCAAGCCCACTTTTTTTGTTGCATTAGTCGCAGGAAAAGAGCTCAGGGCGTCTGACTTGCAAGTTGAGGACTGATTTAGTAGGGGTACACCCCCGCTTGAGATCCCCTGCTGGGATGTTGGGTAAGTCCCAAAGTTGAAGACGAAAGTCGCAGCCACCTAATCAAACCACCTCAAAGCCAAGCAATCTCAACACCAAATTTTTCCTTGCCCGTGTCCGAGTTTAGGAGTTTTAACTGAAGTATTCGATATGACTCATCCCCTAATCCCACAAATCATAGACTTAGCTACCCCCGTTGCGGAAACACTGGGATTGGAAGTAGTGGGAGCAGTGTTTCACACCAACCAAAATCCTCCCGTCTTGCGGGTAGACATCCGCAACCTCCAACAAGACACTGGTTTAGCCGACTGCGAGCGCATGAGCACAGCCCTCGATGCTGAGTTAGAGGCAGCCGACATCATACCCGATGCCTACGTGCTAGAGATTTCCAGTCCCGGAATATCCCGATTGCTCAGCAGCGATCGAGAATTCATTACCTTTAAAGGTTTCCCCGTGACAGCCACAACCACCGAACCGGACTCGCGAATCAAAGAGTGGAAAGGACTACTCCTGGGCCGGGATGAAACAGCGGTTTATCTCAATCAAAAAGGGCGACAGGTTAAAATTCCCCGCCCTCAGATTGTCAAAGTTGAACTAGACGAAGGAAAAAAGATGTAAAGGGAAATTTTGAGTTTTGAGTTTTGAGTTTTGAGTTTTGAGTTTTGAGATTGCCTCGCAGCAAGCTGAAAACGCTTGGCTGCGAGTTAATTTTTAACAATCATATCTGTAGCAGCGGGTTGAATAGGAATAACAAATAAATTGTTAGAGCACCGAGTTCCCCTAATCCTATCCAGTAACTCATCACTCCTCTGTCATCACTTCTGCTTGAAAATTTCCCATTACCAATTACCGATTACCAGTTACTTATTACCACAGCAAAAAAGGAGTGTTTTATATGTCAATGGTTCCCCTGCCCGGACTAAAAGAAATGGTCGAAGGTATTAGCAAAGAACGCAATTTACCCAAACACGCCGTCCAAGCAGCCTTGCGAGAAGCCCTGCTCAAAGGATACGAACGCTACCGCCGTACCCAAAAACTCGATCACTTCAGCGAAGAATACTTCGACAACTTTGATGTAGAACTCGACGCAGAACAAGAAGGTTTCCGCGTTTTAGCCAACAAAACTATTGTCGAAGAAGTCATCAATCCCGATCACGAAATCTCACTTTCTGAAGTGCAAGAAGTAGCCACGGAAGCTCAGCCTGGGAGCATCGTGCTCGTAGACGTAACACCAAATCAAAAAGAATTTGGTCGCATGGCCGCGATCCAGACCAAACAAGTTCTCGCTCAAAAACTGCGCGACCAACAGCGCAAAATGATTCAAGAAGAGTTTAAAGATTTAGAAGAAACTGTTCTTCAAGCAAGAGTGCTCAGGTTTGAGAGGCAGTCGGTAATTTTAGCAGTCACCAGCAGCTTCGGTCAGCCAGAAGTAGATGCCGAACTCCCTAAGCGCGAACAGTTGCCCAACGACAATTATCGGGCCAACGCTACATTCAAGGTTTATCTCAAAAAGGTAGGCGAAGGCTCTACTAGAGGGCCGCAGTTACTTGTTTCTAGAGCCGACGCAGGTTTGGTGGTTTACCTGTTTGCTAACGAAGTACCAGAAATAGAAGACGGGGTGGTGAGGATTGTCGCCGTAGCCCGGGAGGCAAATCCGCCATCCCGGCACGTCGGCCCCCGGACTAAAATAGCAGTTGATACTCTCGATCGCGACGTAGACCCCGTAGGAGCCTGCATCGGAGCGCGGGGATCGCGGATTCAGGTAGTAGTCAACGAATTGCGCGGCGAAAAAATCGACGTGATCCGCTGGTCTCCAGACCCCGCAACTTATATTGCCAACGCTCTGAGTCCCGCTAGAGTAGATGAAGTGCGTTTAGTTGCTCCCGAAGGCAGGAGAGCTCACATTTTGGTCGCTGAAGACCAACTCAGTCTTGCCATTGGCAAAGAAGGTCAGAACGTCCGCCTCGCAGCCCGCCTAACCGGTTGGAAAATCGATATCAAAGATATTGCTAAGTACGATCGCGCCGCCGAAGACAGCAAATTGGCAGCAGAAGCAACTAGGCTCGAAGAACTAGCAGGCGACTACGATGCAGACGAAGCGGGCGACTACGACGGCGACGAGGAAGCCGCAGAATTTGAGGAAGAGGAGGCAGCTACCACGGAGGAAACCGAAGCTGCAGTCTAAAAACTGTGACATTTACACGATTTTCTGTCTTCGGGAGACCAGGAGGACTTGTCCCCTACTCTCCCCTCTCCCCCTACTCTCCCTCTCACAAGAAATGAAACCGAACTACCGGTGCTGTGCAAGTTGTCGAAAAATAGCTCCTAAGGAAGCTTTTTGGCGAGTAGTCAGGCTCTATCCTTCTCATCAGGTACAATTAGATCGTGGCATGGGCCGTTCTGCTTACCTTTGTCGGGAAGCAGAATGCCTCAAAGCAGCTCAGAAAAAAAATCGACTTGGGCGATCGCTCAAAGCGCCTGTGTCTGACGAACTGTACCAAACACTTTGGCAGCGTTTAGCCACATCTGACTGTACATCTTACTCTGGCCGGGCCGGACGAAAAACCGACAGTAGTTCGGTATCGACTGTATAAACCCTCTTGGCAGCCCTACCAGTAATTACCGGTAGCGCCAGCTATAAAACCCCAATCCGATCTGCCCACCAGTCTGGAAAGATTTGTGTCAGATTAGATAAGGGTAGGGTACTAGCAGAGGTATCCTCAAGGTGGAAAGGCAAACTTTGAAGCTTGAGAGAGTGGGTTTTGCCAAAACTCAGACTTCGGAGTTCCAAGTTCCCAAACAGACTTGAGAATTCTTCAACCGCAGACTTCAGCGAGTTGCATCTTTTAGATAAAATTGCTGAGCGAGTACCAAAACCCCGATTCCTGACACTGAATCAATCACAGCGAATGATGTCGTCATTAGAACAAAAAATCACAATGTAAAAACTGGTTGGCACAAAAGAGGGCAGAGTGGATGAACAACGGCAAAGTAAGAATTTACGAATTATCACGGGAACTAAATTTGGATAATAAAGACATCTTGGCAGTATGCGAGCGGCTCAATATTTCAGTCAAGAGCCACAGCAGCACAATTACAGAATCCGAAGCAGAGCGCATTCGCAAAACGGCGGAAAAATACGTAGCCAGTAGCCACTCTTCCCCCGGCAAGCCAGCTCCACCCGAAAGAGCAGCAGCGCCATCTAGAGAATCTGGCCCTCACCCTAACGACCAACAAAAAAAGCAGCAAATTTTAGAAATACGCAGTCCAAAAGTACGCCCGGCTGGTGCCAACTCCCAGCCTGCAGGCAACGAGGAGAACAAAGACCAGCCCGCGGCAACCGTGGCAACTCCTCCCAAGTCGCCTGCAGCTCAACAACTCCAGCCTCCAGCTAAACCGAATATCAATCGACCTGTACTGTCGAAGCCAAATGTCGCTGTCCCGGCGGCTCCGTCAGAAACAGTGTCAGAAACAGTGTCAGAAACAGTTTCGGAAACTGTAGGTGCGATCGCCCCGGAAACAACCGCCCAGGCTCAGGCACCTACAGCACCTCAACCGCCGTCGGAAAAGGCTCCCGAACGCACCAAGCAACCGCCGATCGCCCCTCCCGCGCCGTCGGCAAAACTCACGTCGCCGCCAGTCAGAGGGGCATCAGAGTCGGCTAGCCGTACCCCACAAAATCTGGGGAACAAGCCGGTACTCAAACTTGCAAGAACCGAGCAAGAGCAATCAGAACAGTCAGAAACTCTGGAAGCGCCGGCTAAACCGAGCCGCCCCAGCAGACCTACACCGGGAGGTACCGAATCCCGCGACGCGCAAAGACCGCGCCGGGAAGGGGCTGGTGGCCCAGTCAAAACTCCACTTGCCGATCGACCCCAGCCCGGTGGCCCGCGCCGGAGCCTGGCCCCCGCAACGTCAGCTACCGGGCTGCGTAGCCGCGGCGGTGACACCGGAGCCCTAGGGGATGACACTGATGACAATGAAGAAGATAATACGCCGTTGCTGGAGATTCCTCTCCTCGAAAGGCCCTCCCTCCCTCGTCCTGCCAAAAAGACATCGGTCATTTGGGAAGAAGATGATGACGAAAACTCAGATGCTGCCAAAGCTGCCAAGGCAGTTAAGGCAAAACGTTCTCGCCTCAAACCCATAGACGAGGATGACGAGGACTTAGAAAACGGCTTGGATCTGCCAGCACCAGTCACCGTCAGCCTGTCCCTAGCCCGCCCAGCTAAAGCGAAGGGACAAGCAGCACCCAAGTCAACACCAACTCCGGGCGCACCTGGAAGCAGCGGAAAAAATAAGAGACCAGGCCCTTCTCACGATAAAAGTTCTTCTTCAGGTTCCAGCGGGGGACGCGGCAACCGGGGCAAAACAGCCGAAGCTAAGGTAGAACGTCCAGAAAAGCTCCTGCTGAGCAGGCCGATGACCGTTCAAGAACTAGCAATTACTCTGGCTGTTCCCGAAACCGAAATTATTAAGCGGCTGTTCTCTAAAGGAATTGCGGTAAATATTACCGAAACCCTGGACATTCCAGCGGTGAGGATGGTAGCCGAAGAAATGGGCGTAGAGGTGGAAACCCCAGAAAAAGTAGCGCCAGCTATCAAAGTGATCGAGATGCTGGACGCAGCGGATTTGGAATACCTCGAACGCCGTCCGCCAGTAGTAACGATTATGGGTCACGTGGATCACGGCAAAACTACCTTGCTCGACTCGATCCGCAAAACCAAGGTGGCTCAGGGAGAAGCTGGGGGCATTACCCAGCACATCGGTGCTTACCACGTGGATGTGGTACACGAAGGCAAGAGCCAGCAGGTGGTATTTTTGGATACGCCCGGTCACGAAGCCTTTACAGCGATGCGGGCTCGGGGAACACGGGTTACGGACATCGCCATCTTGGTGGTGGCGGCGGACGACGGCGTGCGACCCCAGACAATTGAAGCGATCAGCCACGCGAAAGCGGCGAAAGTGCCAATTGTCGTGGCTATCAATAAAGTTGACAAGGAGGGTGCTCAGCCGGAACGGGTGAAGCAAGAGCTTACTGAGTACGGCTTGGTCGCAGATGACTGGGGCGGCGATATCACGATGGTTCCAGTCAGCGCGATCCGCGGCGAAAACCTAGATACGCTGTTGGAAATGATTCTGACAGTGGCGGAAATGGAAGACCTCAACGCCAACCCACACCGACCAGCTAAGGGTACTGTGATTGAAGCTCACCTCGACAAGGCAAGGGGGCCTGTGGCAACTCTGCTGGTGCAGAACGGCACTCTGCGAGTGGGCGATATTGTGGTCGCAGGCTCGGCTCTGGGCAAGGTGCGCGCAATGATCGATGACCGGGGCGAGCGCGTAGACCAAGCAACTCCATCCTTCGCGGTGGAAGTCCTGGGGCTGCGGGAAGTTCCTCGCGCCGGAGACGAGTTTGATGTCTTCGCAAACGAAAAAGAAGCTGCGGCGATCGCCACTGGAAGAGCTACCTCCCAACGAGATTCCCGCCTGCTGCAAGGCGGCCGGATCAGCCTCAGCGGCTTCTCTCAACAAGCTAAGGAAGGTGTTCTCAAGGAACTCAACTTGATCTTGAAGGCAGATGTTCAAGGCTCCCTCGAAGCAATTGTCGGCGCTCTGACTCAACTTCCTCAAAAAGAAGTTCAACTCCGACTGCTGCTATCTGCTCCTGGGGAAATTACAGAAACGGATATTGACCTCGCTGCAGCCAGTAATGCTGTAATTATCGGGTTCAATACTACTCTGGCAACCGACGCTCGCCTCGCGGCTGACCAAGCGGGGGTAGACGTGCGGGAATACAGCATCATCTACAACCTCTTGGATGATATTCAAGGGGCGATGGAAGGCCTGCTGGAACCCGAACTGGTGGAAGAACCTTTGGGTCAAGTCGAAGTCCGCGCTGTCTTCGCGATCGGTCGCGGGGCTGTGGCTGGATGTATGGTACTCTCTGGCAAAGTCATCCGTAACTGTAAGGTGCGGGTGCGCCGGGGCAACAATGTCGTTTACGAAGGTGTCCTCGACTCCCTAAAACGGATGAAGGAAGATGCCAAGGAAGTCAATGCTGGCTTTGAATGCGGCATTTCCTTGAGCGGCTTTAGCGACTGGGCGGATGGCGATATGATTGAAGCCTACCGGATGGTTACTAAGCGCCGGACTCTCTCTCAATAGTTTTGAGTTGTGAGTGTTGAGTTGGAAGAGAAGTTTTGAGTGAAGGCAACCAAATTGCCGCTCGCTCGCAACTCTTCTCTTCACTCAATACTCCGAAACTCATCACTCGCAACTTTGGTTTTTAACTTATAGCAGAAGGAAGAAGGTTTTAGTTATCTAGGAGAGAAGGAAGAAGCAATAAAAGCAAAGATGTTAGCAATTAACAACGTCCTAATCGTCTTGGCTGTTGCTGAAAATTCAAAACTTAAAACTAAAATAAGACTTACGCCAATCAACAGAGTTTCCTCCCAAAATGCTCGGTTTGACCGCTAGAAATGTACTCTTCGCACCGGGTTTCTGGGTCAAAAGTGCGTCCCCGACTCTCCAAATTCAAAACTCATAACTCATAACTCATAATTATTTAAAGTGCGTTCTTTTTGGTCAGATCCTTTTTTGTGGATTCACCTTTCTGGGGCGGCTACACTGCCGATATTCCTGGGGCTGTGCTTGCTGGGACTCGCAGTGGGTTCTCCCCAGCTCCCTGTCTGGTTAGAAATATTTTTAGTAGCTGTAGCAGGTATTGTTCCTGTACTGTGGATGCAGTGGTTCCGCCCTTTTTACATTTTTAGTATTTTAGTTGTGGCGGTAAAACCGCAGAATTTAACTTCTGTGCAGCACCGACTTCTGACTCGGTTTAAAACAAAGTTAAATCAAGGAATCGCTCTTTTTGTCGCTGTTTTGCTGGCAGTAATTTTGTGGCAACTCTACCGATTGGCTCCTATAGCCGCTTCGGTGGCTCCCTTTCCTCCTTCCTGGCGGTGGGCTGGATTGTTGTTGGCAGCTTCTGCTTTTTTAGCTAGCAATTTGTTTTTGCAGGTGTCTGCTAGTGTCATGGCGGTTTTGCTCACGCCGGAATCAGAATTTGCAGCGACAAAGCCTCATGTTTTAGAAAAAATTCGGCAGGATTTTACGATCGCGCCTTGGCAAGTCGATCGACTTTTGCCGGCTTTTGCAGCCGAGACAACTGCCGCTGTGGCTGCACCCGTAGAGTCAATTGGGCCAGCATCCGGCATAGGGAATTCGTCAGTCGGCAGTCTTGTCAACCCAAAACCTGCTGACACCAACGGCGTTCTATCTCTACCCGAAGAGTCGAGCGAAAAAAAGTGAAATAAAAAATTAAGAGGGGGAGAATTGTAGTTTAAGCTACTTTAATTTGTACAGAGGTATGCTTTGAAAAAAATAGGTAAGGCCCCTCTTTGGATAGAGATTATTAATAGTCTTAATATTTAATTTTTAATCCCAGATTGTGGATATTTTATATTGGCTATCTGGAGAGAAGAATCTATAATAGAGAGTGTCAAAGTCAGCTTTCAATCCTTACAAGGGATTAAAACAGAGGTATAACAATATGGCGAATTATCTACCGCTCGCAGAAGAACCTCAAGCCACAGAGCCGATCGAGCTGTGCGAAGATTCTGAAATCTGGGGCAGTCTCAAATCCGCGATCGGCGCAAGTTCAGGATTTCAACGCTGGCAGCTAGAACTCAATTTTGAGCGTCAGCAGCAAAATGCCACCATCGATCAGCAGGTTCGTTCCTATCTGCGGGAAACTTTAGAAACTTTGGCTTATTGAGAGCAGCCAAGCCAAATGCTGTAACCGATAGTACCTTCCCATCGCCCCATGTTTACAACCAACTTGAAACACGGCGTTAATTTCACGATTTTTCAGAACAAAGGGCGTTTTAGAATGAATCATAGATATCCTAGCTCCTTCTATTGAGGAGCTAGGACGTTATCGATACCTACTCAAAAAAATCACCCTGTTCAATCTTATAAAAATGAGCTGAGTTCCTTGGCGGGGCGACAACGCCTATCTTACCTTGATGGTCAAAGCATTGAATCCCCCGAACCTCAAAAAAGATAGCGGATTCTGGCCAGGCTTATTGACTCATAAGATCGTATGAGATAGGCGTGAACCTGATTCTCTACGATCGCCACTCTCTTTTATTGACTCAAGCCCGCGAAGATATTTTCGCTTGGTCATTTAACTCAAAACCTTGACGCAGCAATGCTTTCAACCTGCTTTTCACCCCGTGAACTGAGATCCTCCAAGGATTGAAGTAATATCTGAGCACTACGCCGATGGTGGAATTTAGCAGCAATCTTCTGTCGTGATTTGTGAATCAGGCTCAATGTTAATTCTTTGTCCTTTAGCAATTTTGCTATGGTATCTGCCATTTTTTCGGGATTTTCCGGCGGGACGAGCATACCGTCAACACCGTTATCTATCAGTTCCGCCATTCCACCCACCTGCGTCACTACTACAGGAGTTTGCATAGCCATTGCTTCCATAACAGCTACAGAAATTCCCTCTTTCAAGCTGGGTAAAACAAAAATATCAGCCTCTTGATAACCTTGGCGATTTCGTTCTTCTGAGACAGAACCAAGCAGCTCAACATAATCAGACATTGATTGCTCTTGAATGAATTTCTCCAGTTCTTTACGGTAGCCATTACCAGCTTCTGCATCCTCCCCAGCAATCTGCAAGCGGACATCAAACCCTTGTTGTCGAAGCAACTTAATTGACTCAATCAGGTACTTTTGTCCTTTGGCTATATTGAGACGGCCACAAGTGTAAATTAGGCATTGACTGCCTTCCTGCCAAGGAGTATAGGGAGTTTCACGCTTAATTTCATCGAGATTTACACCCACTGGTGACACCCTCACATCCTTTGGCAAGAAGCCTGCCAGGTCATTTTTAACAGAGTTGAGGAGTTGTTCAGACATTACAGAAGCAAAAGCAGAATGTTTCCATTTTTGTTCTTGATTGGGCCCAAAATCTTCTAACTGACCTAGAAGAGCCAGACTATAAGTGATGTCCGAAAGTAGGGAGGCAAATAGGGCTATATTAGCAGCATTGCTACAGGAATGAACGTGGACGTGAGACCAGCCCTGGGTTCTGGCAAGCCAAGCTAGCTTAGCCCCCATAACAACCCATACCAAATAGTTAAGCCTTTGAGAAAAGGATATATTTTTAGTATTAGCAATTACACTGAGGCAGCGCCACCAGGCAATGGGGCCAGCTTTGATGAGTTCTATGGGAACCTTCACAAAATCTTTGATCTCAAAGGGTATCAAATAATCAGTCATACTTTGCGCTTTCTGGGCCCAAGTATGTACAACTTTAGTGGGTGGACGGCGGGTTGATATCATGTGAGGTTTCATACCAAGATCGAGCATTGCTTGATATTCTCGCCATATCCAAGTATGCGTTTGTCCGGGAAATTCAGGGATAAAGTAGCCAATCTGTTTATTCATTATTGATTCTTTTCCTTAGCAACTCGACAAATTGAAATATGCTAAACAATCGGTTGTTTGTTGCTGATTAATTAAAAAAAATTAGCTTGCGGAACCCACACCCTGCCAATTTTTTGGGATAGGTAGTCGGTGATTTCAATAAATGCTCGCCTTACAAAATCTAGGCTCACAGAATTTGGACTCACATTCGGCCCCCCAGACATTTAATTTCTCAGGATCTTTAATAGCTACAAGTATAGTTTGGGGGATACCCAAAAGTCAAGATGTATTAACCAAAAACTTCAATCCCACTACGTTGAGAGAGTGTAAAATTTTAGGGTACTGAATGTGAGCGGTCATTCAATAGATGCTGACTAGCCGGAGAGATATCACATTGTTTTGTTGCTAATAGTCTAGGGGGTTTAGCCTGCTGTCACTTGTAATTGAGTGCGAGGTTGGCCGATCGCCACTTCGGACATCAAATTGCAGGGGACAGTATTTCTGCATTGGCCCTCAATTTTTGCTTGGATCATTACTAAGTCCCGAGAGTGGATGCCGCTCGCAACTTTAGACATCAAATTGCAGGGGACAGTATTTCTACTTACTGAGTGGGGATGAATTTCGGCCGCCTACTTGCAATACACTCTCCGAAAAATCAAGAGAAAATTAGCCTGAAACCCCCCATACAAAGCGACTGTGGCGGCTATCTATTGACGTGACTGTTACCGAAACTCTTTATAATAAGGCTGAAGCAAAGTAAAATTAATAGTGGGGTCGTGGCGGTACATCAAATCGTCCCAACCGACCTGCTTACACATCTTTTGCACCGTAAGTCCTATTAAATACTCTACAACCACAGTTGAGGAAAATGCGCTTAGTCATAGTTCAGTATGCCGGCGATTACGCAGAAGCTTTTGAACGCCTAGCCACAGGAGGAAGCGAAACATATTACGCTCAAAAATATTGTGTTGATGCCGTTACCGAGATGGCAAAGCGAGCTGAGTCAGTAACGGTTATTTGCTGCATGACACCAAAATTTGACGATCGAGTTCTAGAGAACGGCGTGCGGGCGATCGGTTGCGGATTTAATTACAAAATTGATCCCCAAAAATTGATCGAGTTAATTGCCCAGCAAAATCCCACTCATTTAATCATGCGGACGACTATTCCCCCCGTTTTTAATTGGGCAATTAAAAACACAATTAGAACCATCGCTGTATTTGCCGAATCTATTGCAACAAAAAGTTGGCGCGATAAATACCGCAACTATTTTCTCTCCCAATTGTTGAATAACAAGCAAATAGAATGGGTGGGAACTTACGGCATTACTTCCTCTTTATTGTTCAAACAAATAGGAGTAAACGCTGATAAAATAATTCCATGGGACTTCCTCTTAGAGACCAATCCCGGCTCTTTGTCGCCGAAAACAATCCCTGCGGAAATCAAAAAAATCCAACTTTTTTACGCTGGTTCGTTAGTACAGAGTAAGGGAGTGGGCGATATATTGAGAGCCGTAGCAAAGTTAAGAGAACGGAATAATATATCAGTTCACTTAAAAATGGCAGGTAAAGGTGAAGATGAGTTTTTTGCCCAGCGAGTCGAAGAGTTGCAAGTTAAAGATTGTGTAGATTTTATGGGACTCGTGCCAACTCAGACTTTAGAACCTTTAATGAGAGAATCCGATCTCGTGTTAGTTACTAGCAGGCACGAATATCCCGAAGGTTTTCCCCTGACAATTCAGCACGCCTTACGCACTAGAACACCGATAGTAGCTTCGGATCACCCGATGTTTAAAACCCACTTAAAGCACGGTATTAATTCGATGATTTTTGAGGCGGGGAACTCTCTGGCTTTAGCAGAATGTATCGAAAAAGTTATTTCGGATTCAGCGCTTTACCACAATATTTCTGTCGCTTCTCACTCAACCTGGTATGAGTTGCGTTTGCCTGTCAAATGGGCGGAATTGATCGATCGCTGGCTGGAGGATTCTCCTGAAAGCAAGCAGTGGTTATTTGAAAAACGACTAGCTTCAGGAGCCTACAACTCAACACAAAGTTAATAATTAGGTCGCTCTAATTAAACTTGAGTAGGACTTATAGCGTTTCTCGCTGTTATGAGGTACATTGAATGAGTGAATAGTCAAAGCCTATGAAATCATATTCCCTGGATCGAGCGAAAAAAAATAGTGACAGCACACTTGGCAGAAAAGATCTCAATCAGAAAAGTGGCTGCCAGGTTTGGTGGAGCGTAAAAGCCTAGTACAAAAACTGGTTAAACAGCAACAAGCTGAGGGTAACTTACAACCGAAACAGAGGGGGAAACCACAATTGAGTCATCTGACCAATGCAGAGGCTGAAGTTAAAGCATTGGTGGCGGCTCATGACTGATGCAACTTTGGTTGAGTTGTGTGAATTATTTGCACAGCAAACTGGAAATTGGGTGAGTCGGAGTACCCTAAGCCGCTACCTACAAAAATTAGGACTCAATCGTAAAAAAAAAACCTGGTACAGTAGCCAAGCAGGGACAGAAAGAGTCCTAAAATTAAGAGAGGAATATTGGGTAAAAATCAAAGATGTCCCACCTGAAAACGAGCGTATTTCTGGACGAAACCGGAATTATGCGCTCGTTTGAATAGAACTCATGCCCGCTCACGGGTGGGAACAAGAGCCTGTGATTTCAAGCCATTTTATCGAGCAGCTAAAGTGACAGTTATTGGTGCAATTAGCTTAAGCAAAGTGCTAGCAGTAATGACCTTGAATGATTCAATGGACCCAGCAGCATTTTCTGTATTTATCGAGCGTTGTTTATGCCCTCAATTATGGAAAGGATCGGTAGTCGTGATGGATAATTTACCAGCTCATCAAGTTGCGCCGATTGTACCAATGATTGAAGCGGTGGGTGCGCGTGTTATTTATTTATCCCCCTACTCTCGTGATTTTAATCCCATTGAACTTTGGTGGTCACAACTTAAATTTTTTTTGCGAACCTTTTGCTCCTACGACCCCAGAAAAGATTGATAGAATCATCGCGGTGGCCCTCCACTTAATCAACCCTGTACATTTAAAAAATTGGTTTACTAAGTGTTGCTACTGTACCTCTTAACATCGGGAACCGCTGTATATGTAGTCCTGTTATATAACCACCATCAGGCAAGTAGTCAGGACGAAGAGTCGTTTCTTAAGTATTTTAGTAAATCACGACTCTTCGTCAGTCCTGTCCTATTTAGTTGTCGTTTTGCGTTCATTTTTTGCAGAATCTGTTCTCCGCGCCTAGCAGCAACTTGTGGCCAAGTGAATTCCAAAGCTCGCTGGCGGGCGGCGGCTCCCATCTTCGCACGCAACTCAGGAGAATGAGATAGTTTTCGCAGTCCCTCCACCCAGGCGTCTGTATCGTAAGGATCGAGAATTATGCCGTCAATACCATCACGCACAACACCGCCTCCTCCCATCGGCGAAGCGAGAATCGGCAAACCGTGACCCATTGCTTCATAGATAACGAGTGCGCTACCTTCCTCCAGACTGGGAAAGGCAAAAAAGTCAGCTTGGCGATAGGCAGAACTGTAGTCCAAAGCATAATCAAAGTGAACTACATCAGAACGTTTCAGCAAATGGCTGCAAGTTTGAACGATCGCCGGTTCGAGCGAGCCAAAAATTGTCAGCTTTCCCTTAATGCCAGCTCGCTCCCAAGCCTGCAACAGCAGGTGAGCCCCTTTGCGGACACAGGCAAAGCCTAGGAAAAGGACGTTAACTTCCTCTGAGGGGGGTTTTTGGGATTGATAATTGGGGAAACGCTCTAGCGACCAACCTTCAGTCGTTAAAAGCAGTTTCTCTTCAGGAACTCCGGCTTCTTGGAACGATTTTACTACTATCGGACTAGGACAAAACAGAAAGTCAACTACCTTGAGTTTTTGGTCTTCCTTCTGGATTTTTTCTGGGGTAATTGCGTGTTGAGGTTGCAATCCCAAGCGAGAGTAAGCATCGTCAAGGATACTCTTAGCTTGCCTTTGGCAACTATTAACTCGCTCCCAAAAAATTGGCTTACTTTGCTGGTTAACACTCCGTACAGTATCTAATGAGATACCGGGCCACAAGTAGGCAGCATCAAAATTTTTGATATCTTTGAGAAAACGCTTCTCTGTCTTGATTTTGGGAGCACTAGGGCTGCGGTATTACAGTTTTTTCAGAAAGGACGGAATTGCTTCAACTATATTTGAGTCGCGACAGGAGGGCTCGCAACTCGGGACAACCATGCGAGCCTTCAGATCCGGCTTTTGCCATTCTTTGCACACTGAAAAAAATACGTGACTGATGGCTCTGTCATTGCAATGAATTGGGAATAAAGCACTCACTTTTAACATAGCGTTAATCTTCAGTTAACTAAGCTTTTTCAGCTTTTTTCTAAACATTGACATTGAACAGCCATGCTCTGTTTGCAGAGCAGTCTCATTTTAAATAAAAGGAGATTCCGTAACGGGGCTGTGATTTTACCGTGCCAGGATAACATTTAAGTGAAATCACTGACAAGGCCCCGAGAAAAAAAATATGTATTTTCGCTATCTAAGATTTTTTTTAAAATTAGACAGTAGCATCCCAAAGGTAGAGAAAAATTTTTAACTATGTTTAGCATCATACTAAATATGGGTTCTTAACCATTGTATATAACTAGATAATTTAAAGGGCTGCTACACATACTTTTGTCCTGAATCTTACGGGCTAAGATAAGCGACCGGGTATCAAGCCGGGATTTGCTAAGTAATACCAGTGAAAAAGACAGAATACCGATAACTGCAACTTCGCGCCTAGTTGTCGGGACTCTAAAAGCGATCGGATTTTACGTTTAATTAAAGCGAGCTGCCACTCATTACTTTGTAAAAGGCGTTGTGGAGAAAAAAACATCCGAGCTGCTTTTCTGAAAAAACAGCTCGGATGTTTTAATGACAACCTATTTCAGGACTTTAGCCTGCTGTTGCTAAAGCTGGATTCTTAGTATTGCCGATCGCCAAACACTTTTTAACAGCCGCAATTACATCTTCCACATCTGCATCTGTTAATTTGGCCGAAATCGGCAAGCTAATTGTATGCAGTCCGATGTAGCTAGCATTCGGATAGTCTTCCGGCTGCCATCCAAACATTTGTTGATAGATAGGATGTTCCGGCATACTCATGTAATGTACGCCGACACCGATATTTTCAGCATTGATAGCGTTGAGAAACTCGTCGCGGCTGATTCCTGCTTTGGCTTCATCTACCAGAATGGTGTACAGGTGATAAGCATGAATTGTATCCGGTTCGGGGTTTGCGGGCAAAGTAATCGGCAGATCCGCAAATGCTTCGTTGTAGCGCTGCCAAATCTGCTCCCGCCGCTGCCAATAAGGGGTGACTCGTTTCATTTGATGAATGCCGATCGCAGCTTGCAGATCCATCATATTGTATTTAAAACCGACTTCCACCACTTGGTAGTGCTTGTAACCCGAGTCTCCGAAGCGCTTCCAAGCATCTTTGCTCATACCGTGCAGCGCTAAAATTTTGAGCTTGTCGGCGTCTTCTTGACGGCCGGCCAGAATCATTCCTCCTTCGCCCGTCGTGATGTTTTTGGTGACATAAAAGCTGAAGCATCCGAAGTCGCCAAAGGTGCCTGCTTTCCGTCCCTTGTACTCTGTTTCGATCGCGTGAGCACAGTCTTCTATTAACTTCAAGTTGTGACGGCGAGCAATCTCGCAAAGCGCATCCATATCGCAGGGACGACCCGCGAAGTGAACCGGCAAAATTGCTTTAGTTTTTGGAGTTATTTTAGCTTCGACTTGAGCCGGGTCAATATTCATTGTCACCGGATCTACATCCGCCAGTACCGGTGTTGCGCCTGCGTGAATAATCGCATTAACTGTGGCACAAAAAGTCATCGGAGTAGTAATGACTTCATCCCCCGGTTGTAACGAAGCAGCGAGGATGCTCAAGTGCAGTGCCGCCGTACAGGAATTGACTGCAATCGCGTACTGAGAATCCTTGTAAGCTTTGAAGTCATCTTCAAAACTCTTGACTTTCGGGCCTGTACCCAACCAACCTGTTTTCATGGTTGACACCACTTCTTGAATTTCAGCATCTTCGAGCGCCGGAGCGCCGAAAACCAAAAAACGGTCTTTTGAACGAATAGGATTGTTGTTCATGTTGCCAGTGTTACCCCGTGAATAGAGTCTATCGAGTGAAAGTGTCGTCCCCTGAAAAGTAAGATTTTATTTGCATTTGAGGTGCTGTTCATTAATGCAGTCTCTCACCTTTTTTTTCAACTTTTTTTCGTCAAGAGTTTTGGGGAATGCGTGGCGCAGTGGTATTTGTTATAGCACGAGCTTACTAATGACCAGCCGTTTTTCCGCAAGCGCCTGACTCTGAGAGCGTTGATCTATCTTAAGATAGATCAACTGCAATGTCCAGCCGATCGTATTTCAGTTTATGGGGGATACAGAAGCTCATGCCGTGTTTTTTATTCTCAAATAGTTTTATTAATCAAAATATACATATATTTTATTTTAAATTTGTGTAAACCATCGAACGTTTATCCGGACACTTCCTTTACAGGCAACTTATACCCTTTTAGGTTTGAGATTTGAGAATTGGGAATGCCTGATTACCGTCAGGTTTGGAGCTTCTCTACCGTTGCATTCTTTTTTTAAAGTCGTGTTAAATTTAGGCAAATTTTGCCCAAATAAAATGTGACTCCGCTTTAATTTATGCAGGTTCAGAAACATTGTGCGATCGCTCGCACGAATCCACCCTCCTTGACACCATCTGCTACAGTCTAGGCAGGCGAATCTTGTTCAAAATATCTTGCAGCCGTTCTGAAACGCCGCCCAATTGTTCTGACAAAGCGACAAGCTTACCGTAAGCTTCAACTAAACGATCGCCCTCAACATAAACTTCTGGAGTAGGATAATTCTTCATCGCTTCCAGCAGTGTGATCTCGTTATCATTAGTTGCAGACAGCACCATGGCCTCGCGCAAAGCTTCTCGATTTGCATTCCCAGAAGGAGTGCGAATTACCTGACCGACTTCATCGAGAATTATTTCCCCAACCTTGCTGTTAAGCGTCCGATCCAAAAAGCTTTGACTGACTTTTACTGGTCTCCTCAGACTGTTGCGAACCGCTTCCGGGTCTTTTTTTGCCTTTCCCAGCAGCATTTCTAACGCGGGCGACATTTGCCCAGTTTCTGCAAAAATTTCTAATTCGCTGACGGGTAAAGTCATTCGGATCGCACTGTATTTGAGCACTACCTTTTCGGCCGCCGCCGCAGCATTGCTGTAAAATACAATTCCCGCGCCTGCTGCCAAAAATAATGTCCACCGCCCTTTGAAAAATGATCGACCCATAGTAAAATCTCCCAAAATCTTTTTCTACTTCGACTTTGACACATCTCATTAATTACTGCACAGGCTAAGGTCTTTGGGAAATACCAAATTATTTGAGCGCGCAAGCAGTTATACCATTTGAGATTTTAGAGAGATTTTAGATTTTAGATTTGCACATGACTGATGATTATCCGGGTTTGGAGCACGAGCCTACAGTTGCATGATTTTTGGGAACTGGTATTACCTATATCGGATGATAGGCACAAAACTCGGTTCAGGGCGCTTGTACGGGCCTCTCTGTGCGGGGTGTGCACCCTACTGATTCTCTCTCCCAATCTCCCGATCCTAGCAAAATGCCGAACGCCAGCTCTTCTATCAGTGAAGGCTGGCGCTGGGCTTAAATTTATTTTATATATTTAGGGTCTTTATGAAAGCTGACCCCAATTGAACGAATTACAAGCGGTTTATGATTAGGGCCTTTAAATTTGCTGACCCCAATTGAACCCACATTATTATAATTACAGGGATCGCTGGCAAACCAGGATTTTATAATAATTTCTTTATATTTCTAACTTTTCCTTGCCTCAGATAGATTTTTGTCTCGATTTGTAAATTTTTGTTATTTCGACTTCGGGGATCGGCCCTCGGCGCGCTGCTCCCAGCGAAACAGGAACACCATCAGGGCCACAACTCCGACTTGGAGGGCAAAATTAGGCAAAGCAGAACCAATTTCCCGGCCAGAGGCAATTTTAGCGAGGAAAACCAAGCCGCCGATAAAGCCCGAAGCGCCACAAGCTACGTAAACAAACTGTCGCAGAGGCCGGTAGGGAGTGGCCATTTCTGCGGTTAAACGCTCGTATTGTTGGCGGCTGAGGTTGCGCGGGTTTTTTGGGATGTTTGTACGATCGTCCGAATTTGGGGCTGGCATAGATTTAGGAAATAGGTAAATTAAGATTGGGCCACAAAAACCCGGTTTCTACCAAACACCCTCTGGCTGAGGTGGCAACTACTGCCGAAAAACCGCGTTTTTGGTACTGGGTGCGCCAGAGAGAGTGAATATTAGACTACAACAAATATCTCACAACTGCCGAAATAAATCATCGCTGAATCCAAACCACAACTGTCTGCAAACAGCCGACAAAAACACCCAAAATCCCTCCTAAATTTACAATTCCCTGCAACTCGCTTTGGACAATTCCCTGAATTGCTAACTCCAACTCTTCAGGAGAAGTACCTTTTACTCGATCGACAATCACTTGGTCGATATTCAAAATCGGGATAGCCTGAGCTACAATATTTTCTAAATCTCTTTCTAAATAGCGCTCTAAAACCAAAGCCAGTTCTTGGCTGACAATTCCGAGGGAAGCGCTCATCACCGCTGAAGTTTGCAATCGATTGAGAAGCAAGCGCGAAATATTTTCCCAGTCAATAGATTTGCTCAACCCCTCAAGTACGTCTGTACCCCGCTGTTGAACGTAGCTGCGAACGCTGTCGCGCATAGTTTTTCGCAACTGTCTCACAGTCGAAACCGGTAAATTTTGCATGGACAAATTTTGCAGCCATTCCTGAATTCGCCCGCGAATCCCCAAAGAAATAGTTAACTCTGCTAAGCGCTGATTTGTCGCTTCTCTGTCATCAAGACAAAAAGTCCGCAGCCGAGTTAAAGTGTTCCGCAAACCAAACAAATTTGCTACTACCCAATAAGTGCCGCTGGTTTTTTCTCGAAACCCTTCATCGATGATCGAAATATTGCGATCCGTCAAAAAGTCAATTAAAGCCTGCCGCAGCACTTCCGGTGGTATTACTACCTGCAACAACCACTCAGCAAGCTGAGCCGCCTGAGATTCGGTTAGCTGAATCTCCAGCAAAACTTGATCGAAAATTTGATTAAGCTGAACTTCTAAAAAATCTTCCCGGCGCGCCAAAACTTTTAGAATTCGCGGCATAGATTCCCCCAGCAAATCTCGCAGAATGTTTGCGAGAATTTTAGCGGTTTTTTGCTCGGCGTCGGCTTTTACCTGATCCAGCGCCAACTGCAACAGCCAGAGAATTATCGACTGCATCCGCTCAGTTTGCAGGAGGCGGCGCGCCAAGTTTTGCAGTTCCTGTGGCGTCAGCAGGGAACCCATAATTGTGTCGGAAATTCGCTTTGCTAAACGCTCTTGGTTGCGGGGGATCAAACCTGGAGTGAAAGGCAACTGCCGCCCTTTGATGTAAATAGCTCGATAGGGGCGGAACAGCATTTTGATAGCTATATCGTTAGTGAAATAGCCAATAATTCCTCCCACTACAGGTGGGGCCAACAACAGCCAAATTTCAGACGGATTCATAAATGATTAAAAATAGGGTAAGGTGCACACGGATCGGTACACCCTATAGTTAGATAGCCGATCTAGACTGCAAGCATTTTTAATTTTAAATTGCTTTGCCCAGTACCAATACTCCCATCATAGCTCCAGCAATGGGGTAGTGGGTGGCGGCGGCAAATCCGGCTTTGTTGGCGATCGCCACTTGCTCCTGGCCGATCGGGAATTTTTCTAAACTAGGATTAATGTAAGCATATTCTTGAGTCATGCCAAATTGCTGAGCAATGGGCACTACGAGACTGTCTAAATAAAACTGCTGAAAGCTCCGCATTAGGGAATTGCTGGGGCGGTGGAGGTCGAGAATAGCTGCTTTGGCACCGGGTTTGAGTACGCGGTGCAATTCCTGAAGACTGCGGGGGATGTCAGTCACGTTACGCAGGCCGTAACCCATTGTGGCGCAGTCGAAGTAATTGTCAGCAAAAGGCAAGTCTAGGGCGTCAGCTTCTACCCAGGAAATGGGACTTATAGGGGTGAGAAAAGGTCGATCGCGCCTTGCAGCCACGGCCAATTGTTCGGCGGAAAAATCAACTCCAAATACGCAACCGGTCGGCCCTGCTTGTTTAGCCAGCAACAAAGCTAGATCCCCGCTACCGCAGCACAAATCTAAACAAGTATTTCCCGGGCCCGCACTGCTCCATTTCACCGCCATTTGCTTCCAAATCCGGTGTTGCCCAAAGCTCAACCAGTCGTTCAATTGGTTGTAAACTGGTGCAATTCGATTAAATATAGTTTTAATTTGTTCGGCGTTATTAGTCATCGGTCATTTGTCATTGGTGATTGATAATTTGTAATTAGTCAGCCGGAAAAAAGAATTAATCCGTGCATTCATGTCATGCTGTCGCCAGTCATTAATGCTTTTTTATTTGTTAGCGAGCGCTGAGCTTTTGTCGAAACTCATTGGTTTGCTATCATTTTAAACTCAAGACTTAGAGGCAACTAAGGACTAAGGACTAATGACTGATGACTCATGACTGATGACTAATGACCCTGAAAACTCGTCAATACCAAAGCAACTTCTTGAGCGGCGAGGTGAACTGTTGTGAGTTCGTCTGGGCGCAGGGAACAAGGCTGCTTCCACTGCATGGAAATCAGGGCGATAGATCGACCTTTGTGAATCACCGGGATGGTCAGGTGAGCTTGAATGCCGGATTTCTGATAGTGCGGCAGGCTGGCTAAGGCTGTGTCGATCCCAATATTCACAGCACCCTGAATAGTTTGAGAGGTAATTGCTTCTCGAACCAGAGGGTCATCTGCCAGCCAATTTTCCACAGCCGAACCCGTGGTGTGAGTGCCTTGGACTGGTATTAAAACATTTTCTTCCACCAGTTGCAAAATGCAAGAGTCCGCCAAAAAATTATCACTTATAGCAGTAGCAATTGGATCTAAACTTGCTTCCAAACTCGGATAATCCACAGCCGTTTGCATGATTGTGGCTAACAGTTGTATTTGATTTTGGGCGCGATCCAATTCCTCAGTCCGCTGCTTGAGAATTTCATAAGTCTCGGCCGCCTTTTGCACCACCATTTTCAGTTCGTTCGGGTCCCAAGGCTTGGTGATATACTTGTAAACCTGTCCTGAGTTAATCGCATCCACCAAGTCTTCAATGTCCGTAAAACCAGTCAAGATAATTCTGACCGTATTCGGAAACTGGGGCACGGTTTTGCTCAAAAACTCCGTCCCCTTCATTTCGGGCATCCGCTGGTCGGAAATGATGACGGCGACCTCGCCTTCGATGCCGAGGACTTCCAAGGCGCGAATTCCGCTCTCAGCTTTGAGGACGTTAAAATCTCGTCGGAAAGTGCGGTAGAGTAAATCCAGATTGTCTGGTTCGTCGTCTACTACCAGCATTTTGGGCTTTTTCGGTCTGTGTAGGGTCATGAGCTGGCGTTTAATTTGATCTAGCTCTGAAATGGCATTATCCATAACAATACGATAAACTCCCCTTTGTAAATTTAGGCGAGCAACTATTCTGTAACAATAGTCTCATAACTCACTTACTATTAATCTATCGCTCTGCCGCGACACGAGCCTTGCCAGTATCCAACCACACATAACTTAGCGCTAGTTTTTGATTCAATTATGACTGATACACCGCAAGATTCATCCCCTCCTGCATCTGCATCCTCCACAACTGCTGTGGATGCCGAAAAGTTAATTCGATCGCTCCGCCGAAAAGAAGGCACTTGGGTAGAGTGGGGACAGGCCTGCACTGCACTGCTAAAAGCTGGCTACAACTCTCAAAGGATTTTTGAAGAAACTGGTTTTGAGCCAATTCAGCAAAATCAAGTGAGCGTCGCAGCCCAAGTCTACACCAGCATGGTCAATGCTGGGGCTTCAGACGAAGTTCGATCGCACTTCCTGGGCAAAGGTAGTGATATCTTATACGAGTTTCGGATTCTCTCTCAAGTAGAGCGGGCCGGGGCGGCTGCTTTGATGCTAACCCACAATTTGGATGTTGACGATGCTCGCCAAGTTGCTAAAGCGATCAAGGAGTTTTCGCACTTCGGGAGTCTCCCCCAAGGGTTCACAGACACTCCCGGCGATGCTATGGCTTACCAATGCTGGCAATTGGCGAGACAGAAAAGCGATTTGCAAGAGCGATCGCGCTTAATTGCTCGCGGTTTAAAATTAGCTAGCAGCCCAACCGCTAGGGCGCAAATCGAGCAGTTGCTCGTCGATTTTACCGTAGTTTCCAGACGGGAAGCGCCCCGCCTGCCAGTCTACAGGCTCGATACCGAGGAACAATTGCCCCGGATTGTCCCGGTTGTGGGCAAATTGCCGCTTTCTACCAGAGATTTGCTGGCAGTGCCTTTGCCGGAGGAAATAGAGCCGTTCCGAATGGTAAAATTTTCCGGAGCCGGAGCTTGGGTGGCGATTCCCGGATGGCAAGTAATTTTGAACGCTGAAGATCCGGTGGCTGTTTTGGAAATGAGCGATCGATTGCCGGTACCGCTGCAAGGCAAAGTTGAAGAAGTTTTGATTATTGCCGATCGAGCCCAAAGACAGTGGGATGCTGACAGTTATTTCCTCGCCGATAACGGGGGCAATTTAGAATTGTACTGGTTTGAACAATCCCCAGATATTCCTATTTTGGGGCGAGTGGTTCTGGTGATGCGTCCCAAAAAGATTGTGGATGAAGACTATACCAAAGATGGATGGCAAATTGATGATTAGTCAGTTGTCAGTGGTTAGTTGTTAGTTGTCAGTTATTAGTGGTTAGTTGTTAGTTGTTGTCAGTTGTCAGTTGTTAGGTATCAGTTGTTAGTTGTTATCAGCCAACAGCCAACAGTCAACAGTCAACAGCCAACAGTCAACAGTCAACAGTCAACAGTCAACTGACTACTGACTACTGAGGCGGTTTCGGTTCTGGAGTTGTCGGATCAGAATGCTGTTTCTTAAATCGATTAAAGCCGTAAACCGCAGCCGCAATTAACAGAAAATAAGGACTGTAAGCCAACAGCCAAATACCCAAAGCAAACAAACCGAGCGTCAATTCACCCACCGAATGAGTCGCTTTCCCCCAAGTTTCTTGCACCCGCAAACCTAGAGTAGGTTCGGGAGTTTGTTGAGCCGATACTGCTGCTTCTAGAGTTAAGCTAATAGTCGAATAGGCTACTTGATTTCGCAAACTTTTTAACTGAGCGTCAATGCGTTCGATCGACTCCCGAATATTGCTCAACTCTTGAGAAACTTTGAGAACATCGCCGACAGAGCCCGATCGCTCCATAATTTTTAACACCATTTCCTCGGATTTGCGGAGGTTCCGCAGTCTAGCCTCGTTGTCAACTAATTGATTGGTAACATCCTCAGCCGTCAGAGAACGGTTCTCTACTGTTCCGAGTTTTGCCAAAGTCTCTAAAGTAGTTTCTAACCGTTCTTGAGGCACGCGAATCTCCACAGACGCGGTTTGGCGGACACTCGAATCCGGCGGCTTTTGATTTTGGAAACCCAAGATATCGCCTTGCTGTTTTTCGACAATATTAGTAACAGATTTAGTGCTGGCGTCAATAGATTTGACAACTACACTGAGTTGGGCTTTTTTAATCAGTTGGGGACGGGTTGCTGGAGTTTCTGCTGCTTTTTTTGATGCACCAGGAGTTTTTGACCTTTGGGCTGCTGGCTCCGGTGCTGGTGCCGATTGTGGAGCCGATGCCGCAACTTGGTTTTCAGGGCTGCTGGATGAAGCTGCGCCGCCTGGAGCGCTGCCGGTCGATTGATCTCCTCCGCAGCTAGGCAAAGCAATGGCTGAAGATAAAGTTAAGAATACTGCCACAGCAAAACGAGTTGTGCTGTTGTTGGCTGGGTTTGGGTTTGGCTTGGGCGGGGGGGAATTGATTTTGAGGTGAGTTTTCATTTGGGTGACTCCTCTAAAAAAGGCTTGGGTATTGAATTTTATGCTGGTTTCAATTTAAGCTTCAATAGATACCGTTAGTTTAGCCGATACCGAAATTGAAACGGTAGAGGTTGAATACTTTGGGATTTTTAACCGTAGATAAACGCAGATGAACGCAGATGAAAGCCAATAAATATCGGTGTGATGACCGAAAACAATTTGGTCACAAGCCCCCGGATTCATCCGTGGAGCGAGAAAAAAGCTCCTCGCTCCCCATCGCCAGCCCCCGGATTTATCAGGGGGGTCGCTTTATTCAATTCTTTAATCTAAAATCTAAAATCTAAAATCGATTGACGGTGTGGTTCTGGGCATAGGCGATCGCAACTAAAGCAACTCGGTTTCTGATACCGTTTGAAAAGGCTGAACCCCACAAATATTTTTGTAATCTAAAATCTAAAATCTAAAATCTAAAATCGCATGACAGATGAATTTGATACTGATTTTATGCGATCGACAACCCAGATCGATCGCCCGGATGTAGCCTCAGCGCTTTCCGAATCAGGGTTTGCCGCAGTTTTGCGAGAACAAGCTTGCCTTAAAATTCGGGAAAGCTTGCGTGCGGGGCAGCAGGACATGGCGGATTGGCAAGGCGGCCCCCTTGCTGTTTCGGCGGTTCCGGGGGCCGGGAAGTCTACGGGAATGGCTGCTGCGTCGGCAATTGCGATCGCCCGCAACCAGCTTCACAGCCGCCGCCAGTTAATTGTCGTGACATTTACGCGATCGGCTGCTGCTAATATTAAAGCTAAAATTCGGGAAAGATTGGCAGAATTGTCTTTATCTCAAGGCGGTTTTGCGGTGCACACTTTGCACGGTTTAGCTTTGAATATTGCGATGCGCCATCCCGATTTGTCTGGTTTAAATTTAGAAAATTCAACCTTAGTTACTCCTACTCAAAGTCACCGATTAATTCGCACCTGTGTAGAACTTTGGATTGCCGAAAATCCCCGCCGATATCAAGTTTTGTTGGAAGGACAGCAATTCGACGGAGAGGAAACAGAGAGGCTGCGGCGACAATCGGTTTTGCGGACAGAAATTTTGCCGCAGGTAGCTAAAACTGTGATTCACGAGGCGAAATCTTCTGGTTTATTTCCCGAACAGTTGTTAGAAATGAACGCTCTTGATACTGGGGACGGTTATGAGATTTTAGCAGTAGCTGGGGGTTTATATCAAAAATATCAGGCTTTGTTGAGGAGTCGGGAATACATCGATTACGATGAAATGATTTTAGCCGCTTTGCGGGTGTTGGACAATCCGAGAGCGAGGGCTATCGAGCAAAAGCAAGTATTTGCTGTTTTCGAGGACGAAGCGCAGGATTCTACACCTTTGCAGACTCGGCTTTTGGAAACATTGGCGATCGATCCCGATCATCCTACTTTACCTCCCAATTTTATCAGAGTTGGCGACCCCAATCAAGCGATTAATTCTACTTTCACTCCCGCAGACCCGATTTATTTTAACCAATTTTGCGATCGGTGCGAAGTAGAGAATAAGTTAGCGACAATGGACGGCGCAGGTCGCAGCACCCAGGTGATTATCGATGCGGCTAACTTTATGTTGAAATGGGTAAATAGCTCCAAATTAGCCGGAACCGAACAGCCTTTTCGCGACCAAACTATTAAGCCAGTACCCAGCCATGACCCGCAGCAGAATGCAAATCCGGCTCCCATTGGTCGCGGCTTAGAATTGCATACTCCCCGCGATATTTACCATACAATTGAGTTAATTGGCAAGCGGGTAATTGAGTTAGTTGAGGAATTTTTACCTACCGATTTTGAATGGGGCAGGGATGGCAAAGATATCGATTCAGGCGGGGAAGCGAGCGATGGGGAAAATAGTGCCAAATTGCCGTTAGAAAATCTGAAATCGATGGCTATTTTGGTGCGGGAAAACAAACAAGGTAAGTTTATCAAAGAAGTGCTGGAAAATCCTCAAAAACACGGATTAAACTTTGATTTGCGGAAATACGGGATTAAAATTGAGGATGTGGGAGAGCGGGACAGACATTCTCAAGTACCTTGGGAAATCTTAACACTGCTGCAATTCCTCGATCGCCCGCACTCTCCAGACTACCTGAAAGCAGCCTTAAAGATTTTGAGCGATCGGCAACTGATCCCCAAACAAGACTACAATGCTTTTGCGACTAGCCCCGAGCAATTTCTTTACCCAGGCCCGCTAGACCCGCAGCAGTCAGACCCCGTTCGCAAATGTCGCTATTTTTGCTGCGGTTTGCTGCAAGCTAGCTTAGAATTGCCACCATACCAAATCATTTCATTCTTAGCCTTAGCGCTGCAATACGACCAAACAGAATTAGCCACCGCCGACAAATTAGCAGAACGAGTAGCAATCCAAACAGCCGGCAACAATTCAATGCGGAATATTTTGGATGTACTGAGCGAAATTGTCAGTTCCGAAAGATTTGAACCTGTGGATGCAGACGACAAAATAGAAGAACGCTATACCAGCAAAGGTCAACTAACAATTATTACCATGCACAAAGCCAAAGGATTGGATTGGGATTGCGTATTTTTGCCGTTTCTCCACGAACAAACCATCCCCGGAAATTTGCGAGTTTTGCCGCAAACCCGATTTTTAGGAGATTTCACTTTAGCAGAGGTAGCGAGAGCACAAATTCGAGCAAGTTTGCACGAAAAATATCCTTTACCAAATCTAGGCGAAGCCTGGGAACAAGCAGGTTATTTGAAAACAGCAGAAGAGTTTCGACTGCTATATGTGGCGATGACCAGAGCAAAAAGCTTGCTGTGGATGGCGGCGGAGAAAAAAGGGCCTTTTACTTGGAACAAACCGGAGAATTTGCAGGAGCAAAAACCTTGTCCGGTAATGCCTGTTTTGAAGCAGAGATTTCCGAGTAATGCGATATAAAAGAAGTAAGAAGTAATCAGTAATAAGTAGCTCGTTCCCCGGATCTACTCATGGGTGAGAACTTAAGCTGAAGTTCCCCAAATGCGGGAACTTCTAGCTTCTCTCCAAGCCTTGGTATATAATGCTTTGAGTAACCTGCGACTCGTTTAACCTAAATTGCTAGAAATATCCAGGGAGGGTTAGCCTAACCCTCTGGTTAGTACAACTAAATACACATCCTTGTACAAAATTCACAAGGGGATTATCTCACTTTTGATGCGCCTTCTGGTAAGATGAATTTTATCTCTTCTCCGAAAATATTCGGGCTTGATCTAATATGCAAGTCTCAAGCATTCTGATTGTTTCAAGGTGGCTGCTAACCTGTAAATTGGCTCCAAATTCAGGGTGCTTTGATTACTCAAAAATAAATATTTGCTGCCTCTATCTGTAATTCCTACTGCTAGACTATCTCTCGTTGCCGCCCTGTGTTCAAAATGGTGTTTCTGCCTTTAGGTATAACCTTTCTCCTAACTGCGGATGCTCAAAAGAAAGTTCCCGCGCGTGCAAGTGTAGCCGCTTCGCAGCAGCCCGACATCCGTAAAGCCGATCGCCCAAAATCGGTATCCCTAACCCTCGAACATCCGCTGCATGAACCCTCAATTGATGCGTGCGTCCCGTCAGCGGCAAAAACTCGACGCGATCGCAATTCCCCTCTTTCGCCATTACCTGAAAGCGAGTAACGCTGGGCTTTCCGCACTCCCAATTGACTTGCTGGTAAGGGCGATTTTCTGGATCGCCCCAAAGTGGGAGTTCGATCGTCCCTGCGTCAACATTTACAGTACCCGAAAGCACCGCTTCATAAACTTTGTGAACCTGCTTTGTTTCAAATTGCTGTCTGAGTTGACTGCTGGTTTCTTTGTCCCGCGCCAATAGCAAAATACCCGATGTTTCCCAATCTAAACGATGCACCGCATTCAAATCAAAACTATCCGGTAACAAGTTACGCAAACGACTGAAAACACTATCTTGATTTTCAAAATAACGACCCGGAACTGACAGCAAGCCAGAGGGTTTATTGACCGCTATCAACCATTTGTCTTCATAAATAATCGGTAGTATTTGCATAACGGGCAAGATGCCCGTTCCACAAGAAATATTATGGTTTTTAGGGCGGGCTTCAACAGCCCCTACATCTAGAGGTTCTGCGTCCACAATATGTATTTTGGTAACGGGCAAGATGCCCGTTCCACAAGAAATATTATTGCTTGTGGGGAGTAGGGGTTGGGCTTCTAGCCCGCCCGTAAAACCCTCATCCATATTAGAAACAATCGGATTTTGAGCCAATCCTGACAGCAAAAAACCCATTAACGGCTGACACCGATCGCCACAAGCACCATAAAATTCTCCCTGTATCTTATCGCCCGATGGCGGCCCCCACCAAAACTCAGCCATTGCCAGCGGTTTCAGGTTGTGTACTGCCGCGTAGTGGAGCAATTTTGGCGCGCAACAGTCGCCGGTGCCAGTGGGAATAGAATTATTTGGCATCAATGAGGATAGCGAGATCGATTTTCCCAAAAAATTCACCAGAGTGTAAGCCGCGTGCATCTGCGTTTGAAGTTCGCGGGAAAGTTCTTTTCGCTGCTGTTTCAGCGCCCGCATCCGCCCATCAGCAGCTTCAATTAATTGTTTTAGCGGCTGCAATGTTTCATCCCGCTGCCGTTTCAATTGCCTGCGTTCAATTTTCTCCAAACGGCTTTCTTGATTCAGTTGTTCCAGGGCAATTTCTAGTGTTTCTGCTGCAAGAGTTTGACACAGTAACTGGCGTTTTTCATCTCGCTGCAGCTTGCAATTGCGGTGCCGAGCGCTCAAAACTTGCAATTGCACTTCAAACTCCCGAAATAAGGCTTCATACTCTTGTCGCTGCGGGAGTTGATTCAGTGCAATAAGTTCCTGTTTCATCGCCTCCAATTGAGTTAACGTGCGGGCTTCCTCAAAAGCAACTCGATCTCGTCCCGGAATCGGTGGCACCCAGCCATCAACAATGCTGCAACCGTTCAGCAGCCCGGAAAATGCTTTGAGTATCCGCTGTTCCCCCGAAGGCATCTCCACCAGTAATATGCCGTACATCTTCCCTTCGCGATCGTAGGAATCGTCAGCCGCAAGGTACCGCATCAAACCCCGGGCGAGATCCTCTGACATTCGAGTGCGCGGCAGTCTCACCAGCTCGCCACTTTGAGGACAACGGCCTTCGTACCAATAATTCGGGTGCGAGTCGATCGACTCCCGATCGCAGTCCGTGAAATCTAAAAGCGCGTCGAACTCTAGCATCTTAAATTTGGTTTTAAACCTGAATGAGGACATTATGTGCTTGTGTCCTGACCCCGCCCAAAAACGGATACAAGTTTCCGACACTCGTCGTGGAGAGATCAAAATTTTAGACTCTGGTTCAAGCTCTCAGATTCATCTGTGGAGTCAATCGAAAATCGACAATCGAAAATGGACTGACCGTATTTTACAGCGGTGTACCGAAAGTGGGAAGGGTGCATAATTTTATACCTACTCGAATTAAGTAAAAAGGATTTGTCGCACCAAGCCTGATATGCTAAATTTGTTTCCAAACAGCAGCGAGATTAAGAAAAGCATAAGTTAATATATAAGACCGCAAGCTTGTTATCCCACTAAATTTTTATGTGAAAGGCGTATGCCAGACCTCTCGACTTCGGCTACAGAAAACTCCTCAAACCCCCAACCAGCTCTGCTGCCGCCGATTTTAAGAATTTTTGCAGCATTTCCAGATTACGATCGGGGCAATAGATTGTACGCCGCAGGAAGGTACGAAGCGGCAGTCATTTGCTACGGAAAAGCGGTTCAAATTAAGCCGGACTGGGCCCGGGCGTGGCTGAATCTGGGCAAAGCTTACAAGCAACTGCACTCCTACGCAGAAACCGTAGCCTGCGCCGATCGAGCTACAGCAATTAATCCCGAAGAATACTGGGCTTGGATGCTGCGCGGGACAGGGCTGTTAAGTTTGCAAAATCACTCAGAAGCGATCGCGGCTTTCGACACCGCAATTCAAATCAATTCAGAAAAGCACGAAGCTTGGTATCAGCGAGGCCGAGTTTTAGAGGAATTGCAGCAGTGGGATGCAGCCGCAAGCTGTTACAAAAAAGCAACCCAACTTCATCCGAATTTGCCCGCCATGTGGTACCGGCAAGGTAACGTGTTGGTTCAAGCGGAGCGCTATCCTGAAGCCGTGGCGGCTTTCGAGCGCGCGCTGAAACTCGTCCCCACTAATTGGGAAGCTTGGCTGAACCGAGGTTTGGCTTTGATGAAAGCCGAACGCTACGCTGAAGCTGTAACTTCTTACGATCGCGCCATTCAACTGCAACCTCAAAATAGTCTGGCTTGGTTCAATCGGGGCATTGCTTCCGCAAAATTGCACAAATATGCAGAAGCGGTGACAGCTTACGAGCGCGTACTGCAAATGCAGCCCAACGACTGCGAAGCTTGGTTTTATAAAGGAATGGCCCTCAAACACCAGCGGGCAGACGCGGCAATTGCTTGTTTCGATCGGGCAATTCAAATTAATTCTTTTTATCCCGAAGCATGGATCGGGCGCGGTCAAACACTGTCAGAATCGAGAGATTTTGAAGGGGCGATCGCTGCTTTTGACCAAGCCGTTCAAATTAATCCGAATTTTCCCGAAGCTTGGCTGGGTAGAGGCATCGCCCTGGCAGGATTGGAACGCTACAAAGAGGCAATTATCGCTTACAGCAATGCCCTACAAATTGAAGGTAATTTTCTAGAAGCTTGGAACTTGCGAGGCGAAGCTCTGGAAAAATTACAGCAATACGAAGAAGCGATCGCCTGTTTTGATAAAGTAATCTCTCTGACTTCAGAAGCAGAAATTACATCAAAAGTAGGGTTGCAGCAAGGCGCAGCGCTGGAAAAATTGCAGCGTTACGAAGAAGCCGTCACAGCTTACAACCGCGTACTAAAAATCGTGCCAGACAATTTTGAAGCTTGGTTGCAACGCGGCAACGCTTTGTCAAAATTGCAGCAGTACGAACAAGCTCTAGCATCATACGATCGAGCAATTACTGTCTGGCCGGATAACTATCAAGGCTGGGTACAGCGAGGTCTGATCCTAGGGGAAATGCAGAATTATTCCCAAGCACTCGTCGCTTTTGACCAAGTGATTCAACTCAAGCCAGACAACTGGGAAGCTTGGGCGCAGCGGGGCGACGTTTTGCAAAAATTGCAGCGAACTCAAGATGCTATTAGTTCTTACGGAGTCGCCCTCGAAATCAAACCCGATTACTACGAAGCTCTAGTCAGTCGAGAAGAATTGAGACTCAAGGACGCGATGTCAGGAAAGTGGTAAGGGGAAATTGACAGATAGTTTGGATTTTTGAAATTGCTTTGTTCCTCGTAATACTGCGCTGGGGTAAAGCTTGAACTATTTAACTTGAAACTAAAAAAACTTCCCTCTTCTCTCTTCCTCTGCGTTCTCTGCGCCCTCTGCGGTTAATAAAAAAATCTAATTCCCCAAACAATTAGTATTGCTATATCCGGTCGAATATCCAGCTCATAATTAAGGATATTCCATCCGTTAAAATAACCTTGAGCAAGTTGAAAACCTACGTAAAAAAGCTTTGAGTTGTTACCACCACTATTCAATAAAATTAAAATTTGGTGAATAAGGTGATTGGTAAAGAACACTACCGCCGATCGATTGAATCAATGGTTCAATCGAAGCCGCTTGGTGAGCTGAAACATTATCCATGAAAACAACTGCACGCCTTTTTGTTTCCTTACCCATTTCCCTTACATTGTTGTGAAATTATCGTGTTTTGAAAAAAATCCACCCATTCAGGCGTTAAAGAGGCTCACCCAACCTGCTTAACTTGGCTCCCTAGCAACAATCCAAAAGAGCCGGAGACAACTTCTCCTCTAGCCTTTGTGGGTTATCTAAAGAAATAATTTCGGCTTCATCTTAGATTGGCTTATGAATAATACAAAACTGCTTATCCTAGCCACGATGGGTTCATGGCGGTACTATCAAATTGGTTGGTAGTTTTATAAAGTTCGTATTGCCCTTTTGCTGCCGCCTCGCGAGTGCGATTAAGCATTGCTGCAACTTGTGCTCGATCCATCGGCTTAAACGTGCGAGCGGCCTCAAACGCTTGATCGAGGAGTTGCATACTATCAATGCCAGTAATCACGACTGAAGTAGGCAGATTCATCGCATAGTGGAGACATTCGATCGGGCTTACTGTATTGCTTCTAAGCACGTAGGGGTCGCCCATAGATTTCATCCCCAATACACCTATTTGGTTCTTCACCAGCACCGGCAGAACTTGTTGCTCAAAACTTCTAAAATGAGCGTCCATCACGTTCAGCGGCATCTGTACCGCGTCAAAACGGAAATTGTTTTGAGCGGCAATTTCCATCACTCGCAGGTGAACCAAAGGGTCTTTGTGTCCTGTAAACCCGATGTAGCGAATCTTGCCCGCCTTCTGCGCTTCTACTACCGCCTCCATAGCCCCGCCGGGAGCAAAAATGCGATCGGGGTCTTCCATCCGAATAATTTCGTGATGCTGCATCAGGTCAATGCGATCGGTCTGCAACGCCTTCAGTGACTCATCAATCTGCATCATCGCAGCGCCCTTGGTGCGGCCGTCAATTTTGGTCATCAGAAACACCTTTTGTCGGTAGCCATCCTTGAGCGCTGCACCCATCCAGCGGTGGCTGCGTCCGTTGTGATAGTCCCAGGAATTGTCCATGAAATTGATGCCGCGGTCGATCGCACTGCGAATGAGCTTAATACTGTCTTGCTCCTCTCGAAGCCGTCCGATATGGTGTCCCCCCAAGCCAATTGCAGACACTCGCTCTCCTGTGCGCCCCAGCGTCCTGTAACTCATCTCGCCACTTTGGGTTTGACCTTGGGCAACTGCACTTTCAGCGTATACTTGGGTCGGTTCATCTTGAGCTAACAAAGGTTTAAAAAACCCTTCGGAAGCAGCCAGCCCTGCTGCAACCAAACCCGAAGCAGAAGTTACCTTTAACAACTTGCGTCTGCTGATATTCATAAATGCCTTCTTCAAGAAACTACTAGGACTCACTCACCGCTTCGCTGCACTAAAGAGTTTTGAATTTAAGATGTCTCAAAATCCAGAGCGCAGTCGGGCTGCAACTTCCCCGACTGCCTACTTTGCCTAATCAATAGTAATGATGAAATTTCTAGTTTTAAGAGTTCCTAGACCCGCCAGCGAAGGCTTTTAATTCAATAGCATCGTGACTGCAAAACACGCGCACATCTTTACTATGTTCCACCGATAATGCGTGCAGCCGGCCTTGATTGAGCAACCGAGCCTTGCGATCGACCTCCATCATCCATTGGTAGGCGCGCAGACCGGGCGTGCAGCGTCGGTTAGCGGCATCCATCTCGTGTCGGTAGAAATAGGCATCGCCTGCGTGCAGGAGCCAGCCATCGGGTGTATCAATGGCAATGCCAGCATGACCGCGCGTGTGTCCCACCAACGGGATTAGCAAAATCTCCGGCGGCAACCCGTCGAGGTCGCGGACTGCTTCAAAACCGAACCAAGGTTCGCCACCCGCCGAATAGTATTTCCACCGTTTGACTTCATCCCACTGCTCCGGACGATAGCGCCTTTTTGTGATGAAACCGTGCCGATCCTGTGCGGCATCGATTTCAGCCTGCATGACGTGTACCGTTGCTTCAGGGAAATCCTCTAGACCACCGGCATGATCGAAATCGAGGTGGGTTAGCACAATATGGCGCACATCGCTTGGTGAAAATCCGAGCTGTTCAATTTGATGGATTGCCGTGTACTTGCGATCGAACTGGATATTATTAAAGTGGACGAAAAACGGGCTGAGCCGAGAGTAAGGGGACTGGATATCCCGCAATCCGAAGCCGGTATCAATCAGAACCAGTCCCTGATTCGTTTCAACGAGCAGACAGTGGCAGACGAGGTGAGCCGTCAGGCCGCGACTGAAGCCATCGAAAAGCGCCCCTCCAATGGGACACATACAGCCACAATTGAGATGATGAATTTGCATAAATGTGCTGTACTAAATTACTTAGGCGATAACTATTTATTCCTCAGTCCCCATCCAAGGCCGATGCTGCATAATGGCATCGATGAACGCCTGAGAAAACTTCGCTAAATCGTCACTACTGGGAGAAGTAAACACGCTTTTATCGGCTGTAATCTTGCCATTATCTGCGATGTTTACTTTCTTTAAATCGGCACATAAAAATAGTAAGACCGACGCGAATTATTTGTTAGCAGAACCCGGTTCAGTAAGCTGGCGGTGCAGTTCGGCATTGACGGTATCAGGCAAAACCTTGCTCGCGCTGGCGAGAATCTTTGTCTTGAGTGAACCGGCGATAATGTCGTCCTTACCCGCCATCAGAGCCTCGAAGCCCTGCTTGGCAACTTCGGCCGCGTCGTCTTTCTTGTCTGCGCCCGCCTTCGTGTCGTCCATTCCCGCGCGATGGAAAAAGTTGGTATCCGTCGGCCCTGGCATCAGCGCGGTAACGGTGACGCCTGTGTCCTTTAACTCGTTACGCAGCCCTTCTGAGAAGGAGTGTAGAAATGCTTTAGATGCCGCGTAGACTGCCTCGAACGGCCCCGGCATTAGGGCGGCAATGGAGGAAGTGAATAGAATCCGTCCCTGGCCGCGATCGACCATATCCTTAACTACCCGTTTAGCCAAATGCACAGACGAGACAACGTTGAGGTTAATCAGATTTAGTTCGTCCTTCAAGTCTGTCTCGCGGGCAAAGTCGCCCCCGACGCCGACACCGGCATTAATTGCGATCGCATCCACTGGCCGATTAGTCGCTTTTATCTGGTTGTAGAGCGTCTCAACACCGTCGTAGGTAGCGAGGTCTGCCTGCACTGTCTCGACTTTGGCACCGAGCCCCTCAAAGGCTTGAGCCGCTTCATTGATGCTCGCTCCGGTGGCGGTGACTAGGAGATCGAATCCGTTTTGAGCGAACTGTTTGGCGAGTTCGTAGCCGATACCGTTAGAGGCACCCGTCACGACAGCCAAGGGCCGGGTCAACGAACTGTTTATAACCATTTAAAATCCTCTGTAACTGCTTCACGCTCGTTTGTCTAGGCTTGCTTCTCTCTGTACTAGACAATCTTTGTGGACTCTGGGCTTTCAACTTTTATAATGCTAGGGAGGTAGGAGTGCGATCGCATCTTTCCTAGGACATAAGCTGTTAGACATTTAAATACGGTATAATCGAAAACCAAATTCATGCAATTAGTGTAAAAATGCCACCATATAATCATCTCATAGAAAGAGCAAATATAGAAACTAAAGAAAACCTTAAAAAATGAATAAAATGAAAATTTTAGATCGATGAGTAGGATTTTATTATTAACGACTAATGCAAAACATAGCTAATATTTCTGATTTTTTTTAATATTCACTAAAGTGTCCTATTATTGCATTTAGGCAAATCCCGACAATGTAGCAAGTCTAAGAGATGAACATATAAATATAGTGAAATATTGTTAAATAATATCACCCAAACGCCCAATAATTAGGATAAATAAATTTGGCAGATGGACATTTCAAATATTTGGTTTTCATTAACAAACTAGCGTCACTCCAAAATTAACTAGCTTACAAATACAACAAAAAATATTTTCTCTAAGCGACTCACGATAATCAACTATCTTGTTTGTTTAAAAATCAGTTCGTGTCTCTAAGCCCTCACCTATTGTCTTCCCCAATCTCGAAACTTCATTTTTTTTGGTCTTTGTAAGTGCGACATTTTTTTACAATATATTGAGAGCCGCAAATGGGATATCTCATAAGCTAAAACTGAATCTATTGTGAATAAAAATTACAAGTAATTTTCCTCTGTATGCAGGAAGACCCGCCATTCAAAAGGGCAATTCTGGCCAAGTCGCTCTATCTCGGGTGAACTTTGATGTCTATAGCAATCCGATCTGAGTCTCACAACACAACGCCCTCTTGTCTTCCTAGACTTGTTGTATAGCAAGACTTTCAGATTTTACGGTTCTAGAAAATCACTTAGGATTGCTATATATGTATAAAATGCGCGTAGATATGACTAATAACTCTTTTGATAATTATTTGGGAACCGCCATTATCGGGGGCTAAATCGGATGCGATGAGAGACGGGAGATGGAAGATGGGACATTGACTCGGAAGATTAATGCTGGGCTAAAAACATTTATCTCTGGTGGAACGGGCAGGAGGCTTGTCCAGGGAGAACAGTGCGTGATGTCAGTTATAACTGACATCACGCACTGTTCTCAATCAGACCCAATCAACCTGGTAACAGCGACGAAAAATCTCAGATATCAGGTCGATCGCGCAGCAAGAAACCAAGCGGATGACGCCAAGAGTGTAAGATGTCACTTATCACGAATACTTTCTGTTGGCGATTGCCCGACGGCACCGAAAATTGAAAATTATGACAGCCAATTGCTGATTCTGGTGGCTTCATGTTATAGTGGTTTTCCAAGAATTAAATTCGGTGGCGTAGTTTGTTGGTGTTTATTTACAAGCGTCTCTCCGAATCTAAATCTCTGCACCCTAATGATTCTGGAGATTTTATGTCGATTTACGTGGGTAATCTTTCATATGAGGTAACATCAGACGACCTCAACGAAGTATTTGCCGAGTACGGTACTGTAAGCCGCGTTCAAGTGCCAGTGGACCGGGAAACAGGCAGGATGCGGGGTTTTGCTTTTGTGGAAATGGCAAGCGAGGCAGAAGAAGCAGCAGCCATCGCAGCTCTAGACGGTGCTGAGTGGATGGGCCGCGACTTGAAAGTCAACAAAGCCAAACCTCGCGAAGACAACAAACGCTCCTCGGGCGGCGGCGGCGGCTGGGGCGACAAAGAGCGCTCTTCACGACGCTACTAAGCTTTGACACTGAAAATTTGAGTTTTGGTAGTTGACGGCAGGTGCGAATGCTGCTTTTTTTTCGGGTTGTTCGATCGACCCATCAAATAAAACTCCCAAACCTCTAAATCAGTTTTGCCCCCTCCAAGGAGGGGGCTTTGTTTTTGGCGAAAAATCCCGCGAGGTACGTCGGCGGTGCAGTTCCCACTCTAGTTCGTGATTCGATACCCTCTTAACTGCTTTTTTTAAGAGGCGGTCGGGATTTCGTGGCTCGACTCCTGTAAACTATCAAACTAGAATTAAGCAGCAAGAAAAGTTAGAATAACGGCAAAACTGAATATTGCCTAGAACAGCAAAACTATCTTTACCGAAGATTAGTCGAGAAAACCAGCCGAATATCAGCCAATATCTTGATTTTGCCTCAATAAAGATGTCCAAGCTCTACAGCACGGCGGAACTCATTAAAATCCTCGAAGAAGAGCGCCAAGCCTGCTTGCATGGGCGGCGCCTCAACTTGACTGAAACTCCTGCTACAGGCAACCCCGTGATTGACCGCTTTCTCAAATCTGAGGGAGTTCAGAAGTTCACTGCTTATCAAAATTTTAAGGCTGCCGTGCACGAATACCAGCGGGAACATCAGGTTTCTGGGATTGTCTGGCGGGAAATCGCGGTTAAAGGCAATACTCTACGCTATCCGGCAGTGGATGACGAATTAATAGCTCTACCGGTTGATTTGATCACGCTGAAGGCAGCTAAGATTGCTATGTTGGAATTCTGGCAGCAGGTAACTGCCGGGATGGATTTGTATTTAAGCATTAACAACGGGAAGGATTTTCGATCGATCGAGCCGGTTGACGTAGAGGCTATAGCCCAGCGCACAGAATGGGCCAGTCTCTCGAAGTGGGAAAAGTTGGATTTTCTAGAAATTTTGTTGCAGTTGGGCTGGGGGAAGCCGGAGGAAGCTTATTATAAGCGGGGATGGCCGACATCGGGCAGCGAGTACATTCACGCCGTAAAACCCGGACAGCGGCCGATTTGTTAATTGGTAATGGGGAATTGGTAATTGCTAAGAGTCAAATACTTTGGTAAACTTACTCAGAGCAATACTTCGGACAGTTTTTCAATAGAGACAGGATAGCGCCCTTATCCCTGAATCCAATTAATTATGGTTGGAAGCGGTTGCGACTTTTTATGAGCGCGCTCCAAACACCAATTATTGTATTGTAGGGATTGTCTTTTTGAGATACTTGCCGCGATTTAGACCCGATTTCTACCCAAGAGAAAACTAACATGAGAAAACTAAGTTTATGGGGGCAACAACTCAGCCTAATTTTGGGGGGAATTATGGCGGGTGTTTTCCTGGGAGAATTAGCTCTTCATCTGGGGGGAATTAAAGGTCTGAAAAAGCCCAGTGAGCCGGTCTCTTTTGAGACCTACAGATTAGACGATCCGGCTGGAGCTTGGTCATTGAATCCGGGCGCGTCTTTCGAGTGGCAGGGTGAAGGGGAGCGCTCCTTCATCCAGGCGAATAAAGATGGTTTACGCGATCGTGAACATACGAAGGAGAAACCACCAAAAACTTTTCGGATCGCGGTGGTGGGAGATTCCTTTGCCGAAGCTTTACAAGTGCCGATGGAAAAGACTTTTTGGTGGAAAATGAGAAAGCAACTCAATAAAAAATGTACTGCTTTAGGCGATCGCAAAGTTGAGGTAATTAATTTTGGGGTTCAGGGTTATGGGACGGCTCAAGAACTAATGACTTTGCGCCATAAAGTCTGGAAATATTCTCCCGATTTAGTGATCTTAGCTTTTTACCCGGGCAACGATCTTATTAATAATTCAAAAAAACTTGATTTTTATCAACGTCGGCCCTATTTCGTCTATAAAAATGGTGAATTAGTCCCAGATATGTCATGGGTTAAAATGTCACCTAAAGAACATGAATATTTGAATTTTTCCCTAGTGGATTATCTTCCCACTTGGTGGGTCAATAATTCACGGATTTTGCGGTTAGTCAGACAAGTTGATTTAGAGAATAAGAAACGTCTGCTTGATGCCACAGAAAAAAAACGATTTTCTAAGAACTTTCAAGAACCTATTGATCCAGAATGGAAAGAGGCTTGGCAGGTGACAGAAGGATTAATTTCACTAATGAATCAGGAAGTTAAGGCAAAAAAGGCAGATTTTATGGTTTTGATTGTCAGTACGGGATCTCAAGTCCACCCCGATCCTATAGCTCGTCAAGGCCATATGAAACAATCTGGCATTAAGGACTTGTATTATCCTAATCAGAGAATCAAATCCCTTGGCGATACCCTCAATATTACGACCTTGGATACAGTCCCGCGATTGCGAGAGTATGCAGAAAAAAATAAAACTTGCGTACATGGCTTTCCCAATGCTCTACCCTGTGAAGGCCATTGGAATAGTCAAGGCCATGAGCAAGTTGCTCAACTTATGGCACAACACTTATGCGATAAATTCCAAGCAGAGCCTTCGGGTTCCACAAAAAATAACGCCCTAGTGAAGTAAAATTAATATGATTCTCCCCATTCGTGTCAACTTAACGTCAAACGTAATACCGGTCTGCTGTTTGACTATTAGGGTTCGATCCCCCCTAGCCCCCCTTCTTAAGCTATGCGGTACCCACATCTTCCTTAACAATCAGGAAAGCTTTGTTTCACAAGGCTTTCCTGATTCATTTTCCCACCAGCCTTGACAATTTGACACTTATGTTTGTTGATAAAAAGTCAAGTTTATTGATAACTGGTGATCGAGGAATGGGGGTTTGAGAGCGTAAGAGCGAGCGCTCTCCAAAAGTTAAGAAAGATGGTTATAAAGCATAGCTTCTTAAGGGGGATTTAGCGAGATCTATACTCACGTAAAACCGATATTTATCAATGGTTTCACTCTTAAGTTGACACCAATGATCGCGGCCCGGTGTCCTGACTGTGGGTAATATCTGAAGAACTCATTTATTAACTTCTGACATCTGACAAAGCATCAAGCCAAACCACTGATTGGGATCGGTCCAAACTTGCATCGGCATTAAACCACGCTGCGAAAGTTCTTCCTTTACAGTATTGAGATTAAACTTGCGCGATATTTCGCTGCGGATAGTTTCTCCCGCTGCAAATTCAACCGTTAAATTGAGAGAACGCAACTGCACTGTTTGCGTTTTTTTACTTTTTAAGTGCATTTCAATTTGACATTCCTCTTGATTGTAAAAAGCCCAATGCTCGAACTGTGCTAAATCAAAATTTCCCTCAAATTTTCGATTTAAATGCCGCAGCATATTCAAGTTAAATGCCGCCGTTACTCCTTGACTGTCATCGTATGCAGGCTCTAAAATATCTTTAGATTTGTCCAAGTCAATTCCCAGCAAAAAATACTCTCCCGGCTGCAATGCACCGACAATTTGCGAGAAGAACAAATCGCATTCTTGAGCGTTGAGATTGCCGAGGGTACTGCCGAGAAAGCAAATCATTCGGGTTGGCAACGGCGACGGTGCAATTTTAGCTAAGGCTAATTCGTATGTGCTGACAAGTCCGTGAATCTGGAGCGACGGATAATCTGCCAACAGTTGACAAGCGCTGCTTTCTAGGATAGTAGGACTGATGTCGATCGGCAAATAATGCAGGGGATACTCCAGTTGACTGTAAGCATCAAGGAGAATCCGAGTTTTTGTGGAACTGCCGCTGCCGAGTTCGACGATTTCGCAGGGGCCAGTTAAATTTGCGATCGCCCCCGCGCACCCCTGCAAAATAGCCGTCTCAGTGCGCGTCAAGTAGTATTCCGGCAACTGGCAAATCAACTCAAACAGCTTCGAGCCGCGATCGTCGTAGAAATACTTTGGAGGCAGGGATTTGGGGGTTTGAGTCAACCCGCTAACTGCATCGCTGCCAGCATTGATTTCTGCGGGTGTCAGTGCCGCAGCGCTCACCAGTCGCTCTAAGTGCAGCCGGTTTTCCTTCGTTAAGGCTGAGTTGGTTGTGTCGGACAGTCTTGGGGATTTCATAAAGTAATTTTTAGATGCACATATCGGTATAGCACGCAGTTGCGTTGCCAAATATCGCGCTCAAGTCAGATTTTTCCTGCCGATCTGGGTTCTGTATTGTCTCACCGGATGGCGATCGCATCCACAATTAAAACTTAAAATTTCTCCACAAAAATTATTAAATAATTAACCAAACTTGTTTTATTTGAGCTTGTTACATGGAAAAAAGTTAGGCATTTCGCAAACAAATTTCGTTGCAAATACCCTATCCAGGCATTTATAGGATGTCCGTAAAATAAGCGTTATAAGGCAAGTAGTGAGGGCTAAAGTCCTCTGAAAAGTGCGAGGACTTTAGTCCTCACTACGAACCAATTTGATTGCAGTTATCATTACCTAGCGAACTACTTAGCGCACCGAAAACCAGCAATAATTTGCCGCACGCCCGGATAGTACCAATTCCGAAAGGTCGATCGCAGTGCCTGCGGAAAAGTCGCCCAACTCCCCCCTTTCAAAACCCGGTGTTCTCCATCAAAATAAACTTGAGAATAGCCCCTGTAAGGATAACTTTCAAATCCCGGATAGGCGTCAAAGGTTGAAGCAGTCCACTCCCAAACATTGCCCAACATATCGCAGCAGCCGATCGCACTTGCTCCTTTGGGAAAGGCATCAACTGGCGACGTATTGGCAATATTATTGCCGTGATTGCACAGGCTGCCGTTTGGCTGTTCTTCTCCCCAAGGATAGATGCGATATGTTTGATTTGTGGCATCCCAACTCGCAGCTTTTTCCCATTCTGCTTCCGATGGCAAACGCTTGCCAACAAAGTTGCAGTAAGCTTCGGCTTCGTACCAACTCACGCCGCAGACTGGATGGTTGTTGAAAGCTGGATTTTCTGACCAGTAAAGCGGTTGAGAGACGGCTTCGCCTTGCAGCCATTTCCAGCCGTCTGCTGACCACCAATCAGGGTTTTGATAGCCGCCGGATTCCATGAAATCTCGGTATTGACGGCAAGTGACGGGATAGCGATCGATCGAGTATGCTTCTAAATAACACAGGTGGCGCGATCGCTCGTTATCCAAAGCCTCAGCAGCATCGCTTCCCATGTAAAATTCTCCGCGTGGAATTTCAATCGCCTGGGAATCCGTAATTTCTAATTGGTAATCTGCAATTGGTAATCGGTAATTGGAAATTAATCTTCCTTCCTCATTCCCTCTTCCTTCTTCCTTCTTCCCTCTTCCTTCTTCCTTCTTCCCTCTTCCTTCTTCCTTCTTCCCTCTTCCTTCTTCCTTCTTCCCCCTTCCTTCTTCCTTCTTCCTGTGCATTTGCAACACGAAAGCAACAGTTTCGCAGTGCTGGCTTTCGTGCTGAATAATAAACCGCCAGAGACGTTCTTGCTCGTCGATCGGCGCTACTTCCAAATAATCTAACACCTTTTTTCTCACCGCGTCCAGATATAATTCAACTTCAGGTAACGTCGGCAGAAAAACCCGTTGTTTTTTCGGCAAAATATCAGCAGCAAACAGTTGGTGATACTGAGGAAAGACAGGTTCCAAGCCAGCACACCGTTGCAACAGCCACAAATCCTCAGTATAAGCGATGTGACCTAAGTGCCAGCCAACCGGACTGAAATCAGGATGAGCTTGACGGCAAAAAGTATCATAATCAATGTCTGCAAATAGCTTGAAAGTGCCGCGGCGACACTGCTGCAAATCGCGATAAATTGCCTCTCTACAAGATTGGATAGATTTGGATATCACGATCTACTCCGGTACTGATAATGCTCTGGACTGGACACTCGTGCCAATTGCCAGCAAATAAAGGTTCAGAAGCAATGATGACTGAATTCGGGAAATTTAAATCGTCTCGCAGCCAATAGAGGGAAGGAGGGGTTTTTTGGGAAGCAAAGCGAGAGGCAACGAGCTGGTGTCCGTCGCTGATAATTATATTAGCTGAAAATTCTACTTGGTGAAAGTTTGCTAGCTCGGCCACAGTTTTCAGCGTGTTTTGCAAAGCAGCTTCTAGAGTCACATTGGCGGCTGTCAATTCATTGACAAACAAGCCGAAGATATGCTCTGAATCTGTAGTGCCGTTAATTGATTGATAAATGGTATCGCTGAGTCGATCGCGAATTGGTCTGTAAAGAGTTTGGCGAAAATTCTTCACGAAGCCGTTGTGTACGAACAGCAGGCGATCGTTCTGAAACGGCTGACAGTTGCTCAAATCTACAGCTTGTCCTGAAGTTGCACTGCGAACGTATCCGATCGCGCATCCGGATTCAACGTATCGACTGATACTCGGAAGGTTAACGTCGCTCCAAATTGGCTGTACATTTTTATAGGTGAACGGGTCAGTATCTAGGTGCGGGTGATACCAACCAAGACCAAAACCGTCAGCATTGAGTACGCCAGAAGTCATTTCGCGGGGCTCGTAACTCTGCACAATTAGGGAATGTTCCGGCTTGTACAGAATAGCATCGAGTAAAATCGGCTCCCCGAGGTAGCCAAGCAAACGGCACATAAAATTTTTGCAGCAATGTGATTAGCATTGTAAGTCATTAGCCGAAAAATTGCCCGAGCGGGCATCTTCAGGGCTGGGAACAAGGTTTTTTGTAGCCCGCTGCCAGCATCGCAGTACAAACGATACAGTTAAGGTAGAACCCCTGCAGCAAAAGGAGACTCTTGAATGTTCCTCGACGAACTCATCCCAATGGCCCAAGAATTGATCCAACAGCCGATCGCCTTCGCGGGCGGATTTTTATCTGGCCTGCTTCGACTCAACCTTCACGAAGATCCCGTTAAAAGCTGGATCGACGAGCAAGCTGGTTCAACTTCCTACACTACTCCCCCAGCCGAACCCACCAACGGTAAAAGCACGGGGCCTCAGTCAATCTCGATCGACTAAGGAAAAGCAGTAACATCCTCCCAACGCCAAACTGATTACAGTTATGGCGTGGGCTTCCAAACTTCACAGTTTGGCTTTTCGCGTTTTTCCCTTACGGGATTTGCACACTTGGCTAGACTTAATTTCTCAGTGCCCGCTAGAAAGTCTGCACAGACACTTTCGATTCCCGTATAGCCTTTCTCAGATAGATAAAGTACAATAACAGCAGTGTGTAAACCAGTTCCAAATATCTTGCTTAGAAAGTTGACCTGAGAAAGTTGACGGAATGCAAACTCTCTCGCCTTTCCTAATTATTAATAATTTGTTGTCTTAATAAAACTGAAAACATTTTTAAGTTTTGACTATATTTTTTTAGGCTTATGATAAATTGGGGTAAGGGGGCGACAAGTATATTACTGTCGCCCTTTTTCTTGATTACTTTCTTTACTTATTTTGTCTGTTTCTATGACCATTCTCCCTCACTACCCAAGCATTTTCCCTTAGTTATGGTAGATTTCCGGAGCATAATAGCCTAAAATCTAATTGTATCATTTTACTTCTTAAATTAACTTATATTAGAACTTTATTGAGCGTTATATATAGCGTTCGTGAGAAATATTTTTACACCTCTGTTCATTTTATTCATCCCCATTGAACCTTTTATTGTATAGTGAAGAATGAAGCTATTCAAGATTTGAATCATTTTTATTTTCAATTTTCTCTAAAATTATCAGTTGTTCGGTATTAATTTTGCACGATGGCAGAAATTAGCTAACTGAGCAAGAGTTTTGATTTTAGGAGCCTGTTTAAGTGATTTTTTTACAAAACTGAGAAGTACCAAAAAACAGTTAGGTATGAATTTTTGTGAGATTGCTTCCGTAATGATAAACATCGATAATTTCTTGTCTAAAATCAAGATAATCAGCTTTCATTGCTAGTAATGTATGATGTTTTCAATGCTTTGCCAACAAACGTGCTGTGAGTGGAGGGGGCGTCTCCTCCACTTATGGTGATGCTGTGACTCTTGAGCGAATTATAGTTCATTTATCTTATATTTTATATTTTACCGTTATAAATTAGTCAACAATATGATACCTCATCTGCCTCACAAAGGCTTTATCTCTGAACTCCAAACTTAATTATAATCTTACCACTTTTTATAATTGGCGTGGGCAGGGTTGGTGTGTGTAAAGCCAGGTTTTAAGCTGTAGACTAAAGGGGTTTATAAAAATGAATTCAGCATGATGACAAGCAAAAAGCTACCGTAACTGCGCCGTCACCCAAAATCGATAGCGACTTTCAGGATCGGGAGTTACCGCTCAATTAATTACTAATTTTAAAAGGTAAAATCTCAAAGGTAAAATCCTAATAGGTACTTGATCTACCGGAGAAAAGCTATAATATACCAGATATGTTGAGGATGGCAGCGAAAATAACTGTAGTAGAAGGAAGCAGAAATAGTATGTTGAGAAAAATGAATTTACAAACCAGACTGATCGGCGCATTTCTGATTATGGGACTTTTAGTATTTTTAGTTGCCTGGGTAGGATGGAACTCAACATCTAATCTCAGTCAACACATAGATACTATAGGTAAAAATAATTTACCTAGTATTGAAGCATTATGGAAAATTAACGAGGGACAAACCCAAATCGAGTCATCTGAGAGAGCGCTAATTAATCCGGCACTCAGTCAAGCAGAAAGGCAAGATGCCTTAAACAGAATGGACAAGGCTTGGCAGCAGATTCAAGATGGGTTTAAAGCATACGAAGCCACTCCACGTACCGCAGAGGAAAACGCACTATATCAACAAATGCTTAAGTATTGGGAGAAGTGGAAGCAGGAAGATCAAGAACTCCTGCGAATTAATCAAGAATTTGAGAAAGTGGGAATTTTGAATCCTTTGGGCTTGCAGCTAAACCTAATTAATCAAGGTAAAAGTAATTCGCCAGAAATGGCAAGGGCAAAAACAGCTAGTAACCTTTTGAATAAACTTGGTCAGCAATCTAAGGTAATTCGCCTTGAATATATAAAGGCAGAACAAGCAAATTTAGCCGTAGCTACATCCAACAGAAAGCAAGCCGACGACGCTTATAAAATCGCAGAAAATGATATTAGGAATACTCAAGTAGCTGTATTATTGGCTATGACAGTTGGACCGCTAACAGCGATTAGTTTAGGAATAGCTTTAAGCATAGCGATCGCCAAACCTTTAGATAAAGCCCTGAAAGGTATTATTAATATGATTGTCACTTCTTCTACCGAGATCGCTGCTACAATTGAGCAACAGGAACGTATTGCTGTACAACAAGCTGCTTCTGTTAATCAAACAACTACCACAATGGATGAATTGGGCGCATCATCGAGGCAATCAGCTATGCAAGCCGAGTCAGCCCTTGAGAATGCCAGTAATGTCTTAAATCTGGCAGCAGAAGGCAGTAAAGTGGTGCATAAAACCCAGCAGGGAATGTTGAGTTTGACGCAAAAAGTCGGAGCTATCGCCGAGCAAGTTTTACATTTGAGCCAGCAAACCAATCAGATTGCTAATATTACCAATTTAGTCAGCGATTTGGCTAATCAAACTAATATGCTGGCAATTAACGCTACAGTGGAAGCAGTACGCAGCGGAGAACAAGGAAAGGGGTTTGGGGTGGTGGCGAGGGAAATTCGCCGACTCGCAGATGAAAGCAAAAAATCGTCGGCTCAGATTAATGATTTAGTAAACGATATTAAGAATGCCATTAATAAGACAGTGATGGTAACAGATGAGGGCAAAAAAACTTTAGATAATAGCCTGAAATTGACTGAAGGTACGGCGGATAATTTTAGCAATGTTGCTAATGCTATTAACAGTGTTGTTGTCAGCAGTCAGCAAATTTATCTCAATACCAAACAGCAGGCTATCGCTATTGAGCAAGTGGTAGATGCGATGAATGTTCTGAATAAAGGAGCAACGGAAACAGCCAGCGGTATTACCCAAAGTCGAATTGGCACTCAAACACTTAACAAAGCTGCTTTAAATCTCACATCCTTAGTTTAATTGAGAAAAGTAATATCCTAAACTGGGGATTAAAGAGATGGAGAGAAAATGTGTCCCATTCCTCATTTCCAATTTGCCATTCCAAATTTGGCCCAAGGATTGAAGGTGACATCTCCCCGTTTAGGAAAGGGCTGGGGAGAGGTGAAGTAGGTTTCCTCAAAGGCCTGTCTAGATGTGTATAGCAATTCTCAAGTGAATGAGGTACAGATTTAAATTGTAGATTAAAGAATGGAAGAATTGGGGAATTGGTAATTAACTGCCAAGTACCTCACGAAAGTTGAGAACCGCTATATCAACGCTCGCGATCCAAAGCAACCTAATATATTATACCTTGTTAGTCGCTTTGTTTCCGAAGATGGTTGGTGATTCGTCGCCCACCCATCAGTGATCTGATTAAAATCAAATATTGTTCAGGGGTAGGAGTCCTCGCCGCCCCAAAACTCATATTCTCACTCATCCGCAGGGCGAGTGAGGATATGAGTTTTGATTAAGCTAACTATTGCAGCCAGTACCAAGGGTTGGTCAGTGCGGCAAACCCTTTTAGTCAAAGTCGATTGCCCAGTTGTATGGTAGATAGCACTTGACAGTTAAATTAACAGGTTATTATGTATAGCACAACAAGTTCAGTTCGATCGACATGACTATCTACATTGGAAATCTGTCTTACCGCGCCACCGAAGAAGACCTGACAGCAGTATTTGCAGAATACGGCACAGTCAAGCGAGTTGTCTTGCCTACCGACAGGGAAACCGGTCGGATGCGCGGTTTTGCATTTGTTGAGATGATGGAGGATGCCCAAGAAGACGCTGCAATTGCCGAATTAGACGGTGCAGAGTGGATGGGGCGCCCCTTGCGAGTGAACAAAGCTAAACCGAAAGAAGAGGGAAATCGAGGCGCAGGTATTAAGAGAAACGACGGATATTAGTCCGCGATGCGGCGGTTGACATCCTCTCGAAACCCACCTGATGCACCAGTACGCCACTAGCGCCGAATTGCAAGCAGCAGTTGATTTTGGGGATGCAATGTCAAATCCGCTGCACAAAACATCGATTCTTTGTGGGCTGCACTTGATTAATAATTTTTTGAGAAAGACAGAATTTATGCACGCTAGTCTAGAAACCCGATTTCTTCCGCGATACCTCGCTGCTAAAAGCAAAATTTATCAGGAGAAACCGGGTTGATGAGCGTTACTCTTAGAAAGAGTAAACTCGCCCTTTTTCATCAATATAAACTGATCGGTCTTGCCGAGTGCGGGGGTCTGATCTGGTGATGCGAATCGTCACAACGTTTGTCTGCGAGTCAACGTTATAGTCGTATTTCAAAGTTGTGCTTCCTCCTGTGGCATTAATCGGAATATTGGCAATGTCGCCGGTGCGATTGCTGATACGAACAATGATGTTTTTGCTGGTTCCGACGGGCAAGGATGACAAGTTGGCACCTGATTGACCGTATTCTAGGTTTAATCCAGTTTCATTTAACAGTCTGAGGGTTATGTTGCGAGTATTGTCAACCTGCGCTTGAGGTTGCCAGAATCCGGGTTTTTTGCCACCGTCAGTTGCAGGTTGAGATAATGCTGGGTGAGGATGCAGAAAGGCGAGGGCGGCAAGTATTGCTGCGGCTGCAATAATTTTTGATTTCACGGTTTGTACCTCCGGGTCAAGATTTGGTGATATTTCTATCCTAGCTTTAAAATCGGATGTTAGTGGAAGGAAGAAGGAAGAAGGAAGAGGGAAGAAGGAAGAAGGAAGAAGGAAGAAGGAAGAAGGAAGAAGGAAGAAGGAAGAAGGAAGAGGGAAGAAGGAAGAGGGAAGAAGGAAGAAGCAATAAAAGGAATCAAAGCAAGGGTTTGAGAAATTAAGAATTTCCTAAGCGTCAGGGTGGTTGCTATATCTACTCAGAAACCGGGTTTCTGTAGTTGTTAATATTCCTGGACGCACGGGTTGTCTAGAAATCCGATTTCTGAGCGGGTGGCTGCTTGCCAAAGCTATGATTTAGAGTAGAAACCGGATTTCTGGGGTCAAGTGAGTCCGGGAGTGATTAATTGTTAATTATCGATCGAGCCAGTTCTAGGAGTATGCGCTGTTCGGCGCGGACGATCGCCCTGGAAGTTTGTTCTGCAGCATCGACATTAACCGAAATAGACGAAATTCCCCACCGCACGAAGGATTCAACTGTCTCGGGATACAATGCGGGAGCGTCGCCGCAGATTGAGCAAGGAATGCCGGCGGCCCGGGCCTGTTTGATTAATTGTTCGATCGCCCTCATCACTGCTCGATCGCGCCCGTTGAAAGCACCTGCTACCTGGTCGGAGTTGCGGTGAACTCCTAATAGCAATTGGGTTAAATCGTTAGTGCCGATCGAAATTCCTTGAACTCCTGCTTTTACGTAATCGGGCAATAAAAATAACACCGAAGGAACTTCCGCCATAATCCACATTTGAAACTCGGTTGAGCGGTTTTTCCAAACTGTTTCTAAGCGCTGGCGGCAGTATATAAACTCGTCAACCGAGCGCACGAAAGGCAAAATTAAATTAACATTGGTATGGCCTGACTCGCAGACTTTTTGAAGTACGCAGAGTTCCCAATCAAATAATTCTGGTTCAAAGGTATAACTGAAACTGCCGTGGGCGCCTGACTCCCGTAAATCGAGAGAGCGATAAAATATTGGCCGCGGCGAAACGGCAGCAGCAAATAAGCTGAGGCAATCCGCCATGCGATCGACAAATTCCGATTGGCGACCGTTTTGCAGCCAATCTTTGGGGTTTTGACAGTCCAAAGCTTCTAATGCCATTAATTCCGATCGCAGCAATCCGATGCCGTCTATTGGCAGATTTTTGAGGCGGTCAATCGAACTTGTTTGGCTGACATTAACTAGCAGTTGAGTCGCCGTTGGTGGGCCCCAAACATATTGAGTAGACTCAGATTGTCGAGATTTAGGCGCGGAATTGGACGATCGATCGGAGGTAGAAGATTGGTGCTTGGCTATTGACATTTTTGCTGCTGTACTGTATGTATCTGCCTTTTTTGCTGTGTCCCGAAGTCGGCCGCTGTCTCCTGTCTCGATCGCATCGTGTTGGGCGAGGGCAAAAACTTCTCCGCTATCGCCGTCTACCAAAACCGAATCGCCCGAGGCGATCGCCCGAGTGGCCCCTGCCACTCCCACAACGGCGGGAATCCCCAATTCTCTAGCTAAAATGGCGCCGTGGCAGGTCATGCCTCCTTGTTCCGCAATTACCCCAGCAGCAACCTTCAGCCAAGGCAGCCAATTCGGATCGATTGTCCGGGCTACCAAAATGCCTCCGGCTAAGAATTCCGCGTTTTCTGGGTGGGAATTAGTCATAACTTGGGCAATTGCTTCGGCTTTTCCTGATGCTGCTCCCACACCTCTGAGTATCGCAGGAGTTCTGGCTGGGGCGATCGAGTTTGGCTGCGGGAGGGCGATCGGATTTTCCTCTAGTGGCGCGACTTTTTCCCCTTTCACAAGACGAACTTGAGTGAAATAAAACTGCTGTTCGCTGCTGTTGGCCGTCTGGTTTAGCGTCCACTCCAAAATTAAATCCGAGTCAAATTCTGCGCTCACTTTTTTACTCAATTCAATGATTTCTTGCAGTTGCGCTTCCTCTAAAATGTATTCTGTTTGTGCTTCCTCTCCTAGGGCTAAAACTTGCACGCAACAGTCACCAAAATCATGAATTAAAAAGGGAGAATCGGGAATTGGGAAAGCAGAAAACTTGCCTATATGCAGTTTTTTTTTCGGTTCTCCATCGCCGACTTTGAGATTGTAGGCTAATGTTTTGTAACCGATCCGCTGGAATTTAACGGCGGTTGTTTCCGGCTGCACTTGATAGTAATCGGGGATGGTTTCTCCCCTAGCGAGGGACAATCCCAAACCGCTGGTAGCTTGGATTTCCCACTGTGCGCCCGCCTTTGTTTTCACCTCGCCTGCGGCGATCGCTTCTTGAAGTGGCTGCACCAAAACTGCAGGATTGATTTGCTGTACCCGCAGGCCGCACCGCTGCCAGTAAAATAGACTTCGGGCTCTGAACATTTCTGCCCAAGCTCGTTTGAGTCCTGCCCCAATGGCTTCGGGTTCTGCCCGTACTGCCTGAGATTCCAGAATCCCGACTGTTTTCGGGTTCCAGGAAGTCAGGGAAGGGCGAAAAATTAAGGCTGTGGAGTTTAAGTTTGACTGTGAGTTGAGTTGAGAAACAGCAGACTCTAGGGTGGAGAGCAGTGAATCTGGCAGTTTGCCGGCGAGGATTTGGTGGCGGATGCTGCGGGCGATCGATTGCAGTTGTCTGGGTTCATCGACATTCAAGTGCAGGGAAGAGTGTGGCCAGTCAGCAAACAGCGGTTCTAGGCACTCGATCGACTCTAAAAACTGCCAAAATGTTTGAGCCGGCACGACAAAACCCGGTACAACGGGATGATTTTTCTGGAGCAAAGAGCTCAAGTAAAATGCTTTTTCTCCCACTGCATCTCGGTCTGAAGGTTGAATTTTGTCTAACCAGTAGAGGTTTTTCACGCTGCGAGCCTGTCGGTGGAAACTGATTGAAGTTGAGAGTTTTTCCCATTAATCACTTACCACAATTTTAGGATGAACAAGCGACAATGGACGGGATTAGTCAAATCTTTTCTCAATCTATTTCTTAAGTCTAACTGTCCTCTTTGTCAGCGGCCGGCCGCCGGAGAGTTTTGTCCGTACTGTCACAAGCAACTTCAGCGATGTCAGTTAAGCGATCCAGGTCGATTTTGGCATTCAGAGCAGCGTGTTTTTGTGTGGGGTGAGTATGGCGGGGCTCTCAAACGGGCGATCGCAGCTTTGAAATATGACGGCAATCCGCAATTAGCCAAACCTCTAGGCGGCTGGCTGGCAGAAGCTTGGCTGAGTTTTCCGGAATTAGCTATAGACAATTTAACAGTTGTACCGATTCCCATGCACAAAGAAAAGGTCAAGGAGCGCGGTTTTAACCAAGCGGAACTGTTGGCTGAAAGTTTTTGCGAGCTGACTGGTTTGCCTTTGCAGCGGCACGGTTTGGAGCGGGTGAAAAATACTCAGGCTTTATTCGCTCTGACGCCACAGCAGCGGCAAGCGGAAATGAAAAATGCTTTAAGTTTGGGGAAAGATTTTCGTCGTCGCCTCCCGCGCGATCGAGTGCTGTTAGTTGATGATATTTACACTAGCGGTACTACGGTTAAGTCTGCAATTCAAATATTGAAACTGTCGGGAATTTCGGTTTATGGAACTGTGGCACTGGCAACTCCGAATAAGATTAATCGGTAAGTTATGACTGGCTTTAAGTTTAAAAAGGTTTGTAGTGAGGACATGATATTAATCAGGATTTGCTAATAAGATTTTTTTGGGAAAACGAACCGCGAAGACGCGAATTCTGCGAAGGAAGAGAAAGAAGAGAGAGAGTTTAGGCCGACAGCGGGAACTGGTTGCTGATGTTCCATCGGCTGCCGTTATGAAGCAGCAAGGTTAATGCCGAAGCGGTAAAATCAAAGTGGAGCGATCGCCCGGAGAATTCCAACCAAGCTGTTTGAAAATTCTCCTTAGTTAAATCGCGAAACGCTACTGTCATGTGCGGTACAAATGGGCGACTTTGAGAAACTCGATCGACTATTCCCAAATTTGCCTCCATATAACTCATCAAATCTTTGTGAATCTCCAGCAATTCGGGTGACTTGACAACATCAACGTAAATGACGCGGGGCGCGAAAGCAGCAAAACCGGATAGAGTAACGGGAATGGGCAGCCGATTTGCAGAAAACTGCTTCAAACTTTCCTCTAATTTGGGAATATCCTCCGCTAACGAGTGAAAAGGAGGTTGCAGCGTGATGTGCGGCGGCGAATTCAAAGCACTGCGGCTGTTGTAGGAGGCCGCAAAATACAGTTGAATGTCAGTAATGTGCTGTTCAATATCGGGAGGCGGCACTAAGGCAATGAAAAATCGCTGTTTTGACTGGTGCATGGGATAACATCGCAGTTAAGAAAGGATGATGGAAAATGGAATATAGAGCATTTGCCCTAGACTCGATTGCCGATCGCCCATTCCCAATCTAAAATATAAAATCTAAAATCCCAAATAAAAATGCCTTGGTTTGTCAAAATTGAGCAAGGAATTGTCGAAAAGCCTGTCTTTGACCAATACGTGCCAGCTCACAGAGCTTATGTCCGAGAGTTGATTTCTAAAGGACACCGAGCGAAAACTGGCTACTGGGGGCGGCGGGGCGGCGGTATGTTGCTGTTTGAGGCGGGTTCAATGGATGAGGCGAAGGCGATCGTCGCTGAAGACCCGCTGGTGAAGAATGGTTGCGTTATTTATGAAATTTATCACTGGTGTGTGGTTGAAGAATAAATAACTGTGTTATACTCATTTATGAACTGGACCCACGCGATTCCAACGCCCAAATCTTGTCAGGACCGGAAGGTAGCAGCAACACGGGATGCTTGTAATAGGCGTGGTCTCCGGTTCACCCAGTTTTTTGAGGTGTAGCTCCTATGCCTGGTTTCGGAGATATTTTACAAAAAGCAGTTTACCTTGGTGTCGGGCTAGCTTCCTACGCTGGTGAAAAAGCTGGCAGCAAGTTAACTGAATTGCGGACTGAAGCCCAAAAGCTGGCAGATGAATTAGTGAAGCGGGGCGAGATGTCAACGGAAGAAGCCCGCCGCTTTGTTGAGGATATGGTACAACAGGCTCAGCAACAGCAACCGCCAGTAGAACCCGCTAGGGAGCAAAAACCGGCTGAACCTCGGCGGATTGAAATTGTTTCTGAGGAAGAAGATGTCTCGGCAAAAGATGCTAAAGAGACAGGCGGCGTAGACAAGCTCCGCGAACAGGTGCAGAATTTACAAGACGAATTGCGGCGGCTGAAGCGGGATTAAGCAGGAAAAAGCTCGCGCAGCAAAGCATTGAGGGAACTCAGGATAATACTCTTGAGTTCCCTTTTTGAATATCTGCCCTGTCAAACTTGAGCGGATATCCGGCAATAGGTAATAGAATTGAAAGTAGGTGCGATCGCTTCGCATGAGGCTGGCTCCACCTCTGTGTAAAATATTTTGTAATAGCAAGCTCTCAAATTCATGGAAGATTGGTCTAAAGATTTTTTTGGAGTAATGGAAAATGCTGTTTCTGAAGTAGAGCATTTTTTCAGCGAAATGGGCGAAGAGTTTGTCGAAATGCTGGACGTTTTGGCAAAAATGTCGGAAGAGTTTACTGAACAAGTACAAAATAATCTGATTAATGACATTGACGGTTATTTCAATGAATTTGACGGTTTATTTAATGAATTTATCGAACCGATAATTGAAATTTACCGCGACTTTGACCCTGAGTTTGATGAGATAGATTTATCGATGGTGACTTATGTAGACCCTTCGCCGACGCAGCAGCCGGCTTGTCGCGGTTGTCGCAACTATCACGGTCAAGTTTACGGCGGCAATTTGTTGGTTTGTGCGATGCACCCTACCGGTGTGGAATCGGAGAGTTGTGCTGATTGGGAAACTGACAGCGATATGAATTTTTAAGACGGCAGTTGAGTTTTTGAGGGGTTAATTGTTTATGGTAACGTCAATTCAGTCTCCGTCAAAGATTTCTCTGGAAGAGTTTCTGCTGCTTCCAGAGACTAAGCCGGCTAGCGAGTATGTTGACGGTCAAATTTCTCAAAAAGCTATGCCGCAAGGAAAACACAGCACGTTACAAATCAAATTTTCATCAGCTATTAATCAAGTTGGCAAACCGCAAAAGTTAGCTTTTGCTTTTCCAGAATTGCGCTGTACTTTTGGAGGATGTGCTGTTATTCCCGATTTAGCAGTATTTGAGTGGTCGCGCATTCCTCTGAATTCTCAGGGAGAAATTGAAAATACGTTTGAAATTGCTCCAGATTGGATAATTGAGATTTTATCGCCGGATCAAAGTTCAACTCGCGTGATTAAGAAAATTCTGTTTTGCCTCAAAAATCACACTAAATTGGGTTGGATGATTGACCCGGAAGAAGAATTGGTAATTGTTTTTAAACCGCAGCAAGAACCTGAGATTAAGGAGAATGAAGATATTTTACCAGTTCTGGATGTGCTGTCGGATTTGCAACTGTCGGCGGCGGATTTGTTTGGGCTGTTAAGTTTCGATCGCCCGTGAGTTACAGTTGAGTATAGGGAATTTTGCATCTAACGGCATTTAAAGGTGAATCGCTCAACGGCTAATAATTCGCAATTGGGATTTCCGAAAATGCCGCCATCGCTGCAATTGCGACAGTATCAGCGAGTGGCGGTTGCTAATTGGTTTGCGAATCAGGGACGGGGTACGCTGAAGATGGCGACGGGTAGCGGCAAGACGATTACTGCACTGGCGATCGCCACTGAATTATACAATAAAATTAACCTACAAGTCCTGCTCGTAATTTGCCCTTACTGCCACCTGGTGAATCAGTGGGCGCGCGAATCGGAGAAATTTGGTTTAAAACCTATTTTGGCTTTTGATAGCGCCCGCAGTTGGCAAAACAAGCTGGCTGCGGGTTTGTATGAAGTGCGAGCTGGCGAGCGAGCATTTCTCACCATCATCACTACCAATGCTACCTTAATGGGAGATAGCTTGCGATCGCAACTGCGCTATTTCCCAGAAAAAACCCTGATTATTGGAGACGAAGTTCACAACTTAGGCGCGCCCCGTTTAGGAGAAAGTTTGCCGCGCAATATTGGACTGCGACTCGCCCTTTCCGCCACCCCAGAAAGGCATTTCGACGAACAAGGAACCGAAGCTATTTTAGATTATTTCGGCCCTGTTTTGCAGCCGGAACTCACTTTAGCCGACGCCATCCGCCAAAAAGCATTAGTACATTATTTATACTATCCAATTTTAGTAGAATTGACAGAAGCCGAAACCCGCAAGTATTCCCGCTTAACTCAAAAGATTGGCTGGGCGCTTTGGGGCGATGAAAAAGTAGAAGAAAATGATGCTTTAACAACTTTATTAATGCAGCGAGCTCGGTTAATTGGGGCAGCGGCTAATAAATTAACAGCTTTGCGAGAATTAATGATTCACCGTCTCGACACAAGCCATACTTTATTTTACTGCGGCGACGGTGCTATCGAAGGAAGTGTGCGCCGAAATAACAACCGCCAACTAACAGAAACCACCAAGTTATTGGGTGCAGAATTAGGCTACCGAGTTAACACTTATACTGCGGCAACTTCTTTAGCAGAAAGAGAACGATTGCGCCAGCAATTTGAGAGTGGAGAATTGCAAGGTTTGGTAGCGATTCGGTGTTTGGATGAAGGGGTGGATATTCCTGCAATTCGCAATGCTGTAATTTTAGCAAGCAGCAGCAATCCGCGCCAGTTTATTCAGCGGCGGGGACGCATTTTGCGGCCGCATCCGGGGAAGGAAAGGGCAACTTTATTTGACATGATAGTTTTGCCTCCCGATTTGGGTCGTGAAACCTTAGAAGTCGAGCGCAATTTGCTGCGAAAAGAGTTGAAGCGGTTCTTGGAATTTGCCGATTTAGCCGACAATGCTGGGGAAGCTAGAGTGAAATTGCTGCAACTTCAGAAGCGTTACGGGCTATTAGACATTTGACATTTATTAAGGTTCGGTTTATGTTTTAGAAGAGAGAATTATTTGATCGTAGTTTGAGTTGCTAGTTTAGTTCGCGATCGCACGCAGAGTTCAGAAACCAGGTTTCTTTGTAGATTTCTCGTGACTGTTGACAAAACTCGTAGAAACCGGGTTTCTCGCCCATGAGCCTAGACCCTGTATATTTTAATATTTGCAAAAAAAATATGACTGAAAATCTGAATGAAAATCTGATTATGGCATTTAGATATGAAGATAGTGCGATCGCAGCCGTACCGACAAGCATTTTAGCAGAAAAGCGTTCTTCTTATCAAACTCATCAGGAATTCAGCGACGTACAACAACCAATTACTAGCGCGCCACCGGAAGTGCGACAAATTATTGAGCGGGTATTGGAAATTGAAAAAGATAAGTTGTACATGAGAGCTCCGCGCCACATTAACGATGACATTTTAAAAATTATTAAGGAAGCAATTGTATGAAGTTAATCTCAATTACTCTGTGCAACTTTCGTCAATTTTACGGCAAAAGCCCCGAAATTAAACTAGCTTGGGGTAGGCAAAATATTACAGTAATTCACGGTAATAACGGCGCTGGAAAAACGGCTTTAATGAATGCCTTTACGTGGGTACTTTACGGACAATTTAGCGCGGCTTTTGCGGCGGAAGAACAATTAGTAAACAAGCGCGCTCTGGCTGAGGCGGAAATTGGAAAAGCCGTAGGTTGTTGGGCGGAAATTGTTTTTGAACACGACAGCACGCGCTACCAAGCAAAACGCATCTGTCGTGCTTATAAAAGTGACAATACTGTAGAACATGGCAAGGCTGAATTGTTTCTGAATGTAGCAAAAGATAACGGCCTATGGCTGAAGCCGGATCAGCATCCCGATGATATTATCGGGCGGATTTTGCCGGAAAGTTTACATAAATATTTCTTTTTTGACGGTGAGCGAATCGAGCAAATTGTCCGCTATGACAAGAAGGCAGAAATTGCGGAAGCTACTAAGGAGTTGCTGGGGGTGGAAGTGTTGAATAGATCGATCCGGCATTTACTAGAAGCAAAAAAATCTCTTGAGACAGATTTAAATATAATTGGGAATGCTGAAACGAAGAAACTTTTAAAAGATAAGCAAAAAATTGAGCAAGAAGCTGAGCAACTTTCGAGCAGACAAGTAGAAATCGAGCGGGAATTGGCGAACCAAGGGGAGTTAAAAAAAGCAGTTAATGGTAATTTGTTGGAACTTAGCGGTGCTGCGGATTTACAAAAGTTGCGAGAGGAATTGGAAATGCAGAAAAGTTTATTGAAGCAACAAATTGTACAGGCTACAGATGCTCTAAAACGAGCAATTTCTGTGCGCGGTTACGCGGTATTTCTGTCAGAGGCGGCGGCGGAATTTGAAGTAATAGTAGGAAGTTTGCGAGAAAAAGGTGAGTTGCTTTCGGGGATTCAGCGGCCGTTTTTGGAAGAGTTATTAGCGCAGCAGCGGTGTATCTGCGGTGCGGAATTAGTGGAGGGTTCTGAATCTCGCCAACAGGTTAGCGGTTGGATGGATAAGGCGGGTGTTGGGGATGTGGAAGAAACAACTATTCGGATTAGCGATCGGGTAAATGAAATTGATAGGCAAGTGGCTGATTTTTGGGAGGAAATTGACCGACAGCAAGGCAATATCAGCCGCGACAGAACCGAACTTTCTCGGGTGGAAACGCAGTTAGACGATATTCACAACAAGCTGCGAAATTTTCCAGACGGCGATGTCAGCCGCTTGCAAAAGCGCTTGGATGAAATTGAGGCAAAAATTGGCGATTTGCACCGGGAAACAGGCTCTAACCAACAGCAGATTGAGAGTTTGAAGGCGTCGATCGCGAATCTGGAAAAGCAAATCGACAAGCAGCAACTGAATGAGCAAAGGCAAGTATTAGCCCAGGGCCGGATTGCTGCGACTCAGGATGCGATCGATCGCCTAACTGAAGTGCGATCGCGCTTAGAAAAACAGTTTTGTTCTCAGTTGGAAAAGCGAGTGCAAGATATTTTCAGTCAAATTTCTTTTACTCCTTACATCCCCAAATTGAGCGATAAATACGAACTGACGCTAGTAGAAAATACGTCGGGACAAGAATCTTTGGTTGCCGCTTCTACGGGAGAAAATCAAATTCTCAGTCTGTCGTTTATCGGCGGAATTATTGAGGGCGTGCGTGAGTGGAGTCAAAAGAATACTTTGATGGGCCCGGATAGCAGTACCTTTCCAATTGTAATGGATTCTCCGTTTGGGAGTTTGGACGAGATTTATCGCAAGCAAATCGCGAATAAGCTGCCGAAGTTGGCGAATCAATTGGTAGTTTTGGTAACTAAAACTCAGTGGCGCGGAGAAGTTGCTCAAGAGATGGAAAGCTGCACCGGCAGGGAATACGTGCTGGTGTACAATTCTCCGAAAGCTGATTGTGAAGAAGATGCGATCGAACTGGGCGGGACGCGCTATCCTTTAGTTAAGCGCAGTCCAAATGAGTTTGAATATACAGAAATTGTAGAGGTGGATTATGGCTTCTAATTCGGCAATTACGCAGGTTTTGGAAACGGATATTTGGGTGAAGGCTACGTGGGAAGAGTTTCTGAATTTTGCTGATGATTCAGCATGGGAAAAGGGCAAGTTTTATTATTATCAAGGACAAATGAGGGTAGAAATGTCACCAGTAGGGCCATTGCACGGGCGTCAAAATTCAATTATGGCCTGTGTAGTTATTCTGTTTGCAACATTGAGAAATATCCGAGTAGTTCAGTTTACTAACACCAGTTTTCGCAAAGCAGGTATCGGCGAGTTTCAACCTGATTTAGCTTACTACATCGGTTCAGATTTAAGAGTTCCTCCTAATGACAGCAACTCACCTGTTGATTTGGACGAATACGATCCGCCTAATTTGGTAATAGAAATTGGTGCATCTTCTTTTAACGATGATTTAGGCAGTAAGCGGTTGCTTTACGAAGACGCAGGAATAGCTGAATATTGGGTGGATCGTGCGAACACGCGGGAGATTTTTGCGTTTGCAATTAATAACGGAGGTAGCGGAAGAATTCAAGAGTCGTGGGTTGTACCGGGGCTGGAAATCCGGTTAGTTGAGGAAGCTTTGAACCGGAGTCAAACAGAAGATGATGGGGAAATTAATCGCTGGTTGATTCAAACTTTTAGTCAAGGTTGAAGGGAGTTTAACGTGGAAAAAGAGTATCATAAGTTGGTGCGCGATCGCATTCCTGAAATTATTCGCCAAAGCGGGAATGAATGCGAGGTTGTAATTTTGTCGGATGCAGAATACCGTCAAGCTTTGCTGCAGAAATTGGTTGAAGAAGCGGCGGAAGCGGCGGAGGCTGATGAGGAAGATTTGGTGGCGGAATTGGCGGATTTGTATGAGGTGATAGATGCGGTGATGGTGAGTTTTGGCATTTCGGGCGATCGACTTTTGGACGAACAAATGAAGCGGCGGGAAGCAAGAGGAGGTTTTGCCCAAAAAATTATGTTGTTGCGGACATTCTGAAAATTATCTGCGTTAATCTGTGTTTATCTGGCTCTAATCTGCGGTTACTCTATCAATCAAATTACTCAGTTAAAAATTACATATTAATCCCAATGGCTGCTAACAAAATTAGAATTGCTAAAGATAAAGCGGAGTTAGTCAAATCATTAACTTTATCGGATAACAACTCCGCGCCTTTCCAGACTTACGCCGATGTCATCGCTTTCGCCGCAGCGTTGGGAAATCAGCGGAAAAAACGATCGCCTTTGGGGGAAATTTCTAAACGAGAACCGGGGGCGATAGATGTTGATATTTTTGTATCGAGGGGCTACGATATGGCGATTAAATTAATTGCGATCGCCGAAACCAAAAATCCTCAAATTCTCTCCCATCTAGACGAAAAATTGGAAGCAGAACGCTTGCAAATTTTTGAAGAATATGCTAATGGTGGACTGGAAATTTTGCGCGAAGAGTTGCGGGGCGCGGCGGATTATACCGATCGCCTGTTATTAGTTTTGATTTCTGAAAGAGACAACCAACATCGGTCAAATGAAGAATTCGATTTAAGCAAGTTTTTATTTTAATAGGTTCCCCATGAAGTATATACTAGCAGAGATAATAAAGAAAAGGCTTAAGGAATCAGCAATTTTTTTCGCTTACAGCTACTCAGGATTCATTCTCGGCTATTTCATTCTCAAACTATTTTTTTGGGATAAACTGTGGATTATTGCCTTAATTACCACTTTTATTCCCTTAATTTTATTCCCCACTTTCCTGCTTCCCATCATCTGCTTGTCAATTATCAAAAAAAGATGGTTCAGTATTATTTCTGCGATCGCCTGCATTCTCCTAATAAGTTGGCTGCACATTAAATACTTTAGCCCCCAACCAATAAACCTCACAATTTCGCAGCCCAGCCTCAAAATTTTATCCCATAACCTCAGTTGGTATAAAACTCAGTCACCTACTTTATTTAAACTGATTCATAAGCAACAACCAGATATTATATTTTTACAAGAAATTGTTAAGAAACATACCAAAAGAACTTTCCCCTCGTTAAAAGCAGACTACCCCTATCAAATTGGCACTCCCCCTGTAGGAATTCTCAGTAAATATCCGATTGTATCGAGCGAAATACTGCACTTAGCCGGCCATCGAGAAACGCAGCAACGGGCAATTATTAAATTTAACGAACAAGAAGTAGTGATTTATAATATGCAAGCTACCGGGCCGTGGTTGAAAATATCTAAAAAATTGGGTTTTATCATAATTCCAGTTTACAAATATGACAAAAGATCGCCTGAAATTCAAGACTTAGTGCAGCGAGTTGAGCGAGAAACTCTGCCAGTAATTGTCGCGGGCGATTTTAATATGACAGACGAAACTCAAGACTATGACAGGGTGCAGAAAGTCATGCAAGATGCTTTCCGAAAATCGGGATGGGGGTTTGGTTTTACCTGGCCTCAGGGTTGGGAACTTAAATTCTTGGTAAAAAGGTCGAATTGGAGATTAAATTATCCGGTTTGCAGGATTGATTATATTTGGTATTCAAAGCATTGGGGTGCTAAATCGAGTTCGGTTTTGGAGGCAACCGAGTCCGATCACTTGCCGGTAGCAGCCGAACTTATTTTATTGACAGCGGCTAGATAGCGAGAATTACTCTATACTAGAAAAATTAGCGGGGATTTGGGGGTACGGCGTTGAGCTTGAGAGATTTAGCGATTCAAGATGAGTACCGGAGCGATCGCTGCGATCTAATCCAAGAATTTTACATTCCTTGTTTGGAAAAGGCTACAGTCTACAAGCGAGCCGTTGGTTTTTTCTCCAGCACTTCGATGGCAGCCGCCGCAAAAGGACTGACAGCATTGATTCGAGTGGGCGGCAAGATGCAGCTCCTGGCTTCTCCACATTTGTCCCCAGAAGATGCGGAGGCGATCGTGCAAGGAATGCGACAAAAAGAAGAAGTTATTGTCAGTGCTGTTCTGCGAGAATTAGATAAAGAATTTGAGGGAATTGTTCGAGATCGCTGGGCTTGTTTGGCTTGGTTATTGAGTCAAAACATCCTCGAAATAAAACTAGCTGTTACTAAAGAGATTCGCCGTCAGGGAATTTATCACGAAAAATTAGGCATATTTGCCGATGCCGAAAACAATATCGTTGCTTTCACGGGCTCTGCCAACGAAAGCTCAACTGCTTTAATTGATAATTTTGAATGCGTTGATGTCTTTTGTTCTTGGCATCCGGAAGTTAGAGAACGGGCCTTAAAAAAAGCCGAAAATTTTCAGAAGTTGTGGAAAAACGAGACGCCGAATGTGGAAGTAATCGAGTTTCCCGAAGCAGCGGCGCGATCGCTGTTGCGGCTGTGTCCCGATCGACCTCCCGCACTGGAACCTGAAATCAAAAAGACCAGAAAATCTAGGAGGTTGGCTGAACAGGGCAGTAGTTACAGTCATAATAACGAAATAGTTAATCAAACAGAGCCTCAAACTTCCAGCTTTCATACATTGGATAACTTTCTCAAAGTAGAGTTAAAGTCTCGGCAAGTTGATGCACTCAACGCTTGGCAATGGGCCAGCAGTTGCGGAATTTTAGCTATGGCAACTGGATCTGGAAAAACGATAACAGGGTTAGCGTGTGCAGCCAGTATTAAAAATATTAATGTTATTGTTATTGGCGCTCCCACAAACGAAATCGTAAAGCAATGGGTTGACGAATTGGCAAATAGGACAACATTCCGAACCCCATTAATTGCTACAGGCACTGCAACACTCTGGATGGAATCACTTTTTAGGAAACTCCGTTTGGCAAACAGCCGAGAGTCGTTGTGCGAACTACTTCCTATTATAGTGGTGGGTAGCTACAGCGAACTTTCAAAATCCAAGGTAACTACTCTAATTGCTGATGCTGGAGGTTTACCACCTCGTTCTTTGCTAATTGCTGATGAAGTTCACGCTACAGGTGGAGCTATCTACAGACGCATTCTAAGAGATGACTTCCACTATCGCCTTGGTCTGTCTGCTACTCCAATTCGTGCTTACGATGAAGAAGGAACAGAATTAGTGCTGGAATATTTCGGCGGCATTGTCTATGAATTTACATTAGAACAGGCGATCGAGGCGGGCATTCTGTGCGAGTATGATTACCACGTATATATTACCCCGTTAACTGGTAGTGAATACGCTAAATTTACCAACTTAACAACCAAGATAGGTCGTTTACTCAATAACAAAGAAGAAGATGCGATCGCTCAAGCAAAACGTCTGACTATTCAGCGTTCCCGTATTATCAAATCTGCTGCATCAAAACTCACGGCCCTCGGTCGCATTATCACTGATTATCCACCGCGCAGAGGCATGATTTACTGCGCTGATATCGCACAAGCTACTGAGGTAAGTCGCCTGCTAGCCCAGCGCGGGTTCCGCATTGCACGATATTCCTCAGATGATGTTAATCGCAAACATCTCTTATCTGAATTTGCCCGCGGCAACTTTGATGCCCTCGTTGCTGTAAAATGCTTAGATGAAGGAATAGATATTCCAGCGGCTGACCTTGCCATTATCCTGGCAAGCGACACATCTCAACGGCAGTTTATTCAGCGACGCGGCAGAGTTCTCCGCGTTGCACCTAAAAAAGCGATCGCAAAAGTTATCGATGTTGTTGTCGTTCCTCCACTATGTGATTCGTTAGTCGAACTGATAGAATCTGAAATTACACGGGTAACTCAGTTTGCCCGTGCTGCACGCAATCGGATGTCACTCATAACAAAACTTGTAGATGAGCTTGCACCCTATGGAATCACCCATTCAGATTTAATGTAGGAAATAAGGGAGAACAAATGGAAGAAAAGCTGCAGGAACTGGTCGCTAAATATAAAATTCCGGAAAAATTACTAAAAGAGGCTATTCAGCAGGAAAAAGAAAAGGTTGTCTTGCAAAAGCGCAGGATGGCTCCTGTTTTAGTAGCAATGATTGAACGGTACGCTGACTTACCAAATTCATCAATTGAGAATGATAATTATGGCCCTTAAGCTTAAAAGTATCCGTCTTAAAAACTGGAAGTGCTATCAAAATGAGGAAATCGAATTCAACCTCGATACCCAACAGCAAATTTGGATAGTTTTCGGTCAGAATGGATTTGGTAAGACATCTATTCTAGAAGCGATCCAATGGTGTCTCTACGGGGGTGATGAACTTAAGTCCTCGGCATTACTTGATAGCTTTAATCGTATTGTCCTGAAGAAAGACCCTAATTTAGAACTGTCAGTACAACTCAAATTTGAGCGCAACGGCGATATTTATGACATTAGTCGTACCGCTAAGAGAGCGGTGCGCGGAACAACTGCTTCTGCTCAAACAAATGAAGCCATTGTCCAGAAAAACGGTATTAATCAAGGTGACTCTCGCGAACGCATTGAGGAACTTTTGCCCAGATCGTGTAAGGATTTCTTTTTTTTCGATGGTGTGGAAATAAAACGTTATGCCCAACGCCTCCATACCAAAGACACCCTGGATGCGATCGAGCGAATTCTGGGCATCCCTGAGTTAAGAAACCTGCGTGAAGATGCAGAACGCGCGCTGCGATTAATTGAAAAAAAACTGAAGGACGCAGCCTCAATTAATGAGTCACTCAATCAAGTAACGATCGAGTTAGAAGTTGTTCAAGAAGATATCGAGATTAAAAAAGAGCAATTTCAAAGGGCCAAGGAGGAGTATCAGGCTGCGATCGAGATTTGCAAGGATGCTGAAGAACGAGCAAGTCAGATTGAAGAGTTGCGCGACAAGTTAAAAGATATGAATAATTTAGAGAGCAAGAAATTACGAAAACAGGAAGATTGGAGCGAAGCAAAAATGCAAGTAGAAACGGATTTAAAACAAGCACCTATCCCATTACTGCTTGAATTTGTTCGCGGACTTGCAGAGGATATGCAAAGCACCACAATGATTACCGCACGACGTTCAGGTTCTGTTGCCCAACTTCGGGAAATACTGGAATCTGAGGCCTGTGTGTGCGGTCGCTGTATCGATGAAAGTTCGCGTCAATATATCCTTCAGGAACTTCAACGATTGGAAACGATCGGTGCCAGTCGGACTAAAGATGCCTTGCAGCAGGACGATTTGCGCGATCGCCTTGTGACCCTTTCCCGCTTTCAACCTCCCAACTTCGACTCACTTTTGTTGAGACGCGATCGCTTGCGCGATGAACTGGATGAAATTGAGCAAGCAGCCTATCGCTTGAAAAAAGAAACACAGGGATTAAATCAGGAAGAAGCGCAAGAAATTTGGAAAAAAGTTGGCGAAGCCAAACAAATAGTTAGAGAAAAGCAAGAGAAAATAGAGCGTTTTAAGCGGGATATCGATGGTTTGTTGCAACAAGAAAACGACCTGCGTCGCGAGATGGAGGAATTAGCCAGTGGCAACGAAGAAACTGCTAATCTCGCTCGCCAGGTTACTCTTGCTGATGGTCTTCATCAGGCAGCAAAGGAGTTGATTGAATGGCGCATCACAGAGCGTAAGAAAACAATTGAAGAACAGACATCCAAGATTCATCGCAGCGTTACCAACAAGCCGGAGGAGTACGTAGGAGTAGAAATTAGGGAAGATTATACGCTAGGTATAAAAAATGCAAATGGTGAAATTCTCAATCCAGAAACCTTAAGTGCAGGTGAAAAAGAAGCGCTTGCATTTGCCTTTATTGCTGGATTGAATCTACAATCAGGTACGGCTGCACCATTAATTATGGATACGCCATTTGGTCATCTCGATACCGACCATCAGAAAAACTTGATTAATGCACTTCCCGATATTCCATCACAGGTCATAGTCCTAGCAACAGACCGCGATTTTCCAGATTACTTGTTACAAGGTGTGCGACCTCACATTGCTGGTATTCTGAAAATCAGGCGTCTGGATGCGACAGAGGATGCTTCTACTTTGGAGGTGGCAGAATGAAACATATAGACCCTCAAGCAACAATTCGCCCGACTCCAGAAGCAAAGGGTTATCTCGACGCACTCAAAAATAACGGCGCATTTGGTCGCATGGTAGATGCTTATGTCTTTGCAGCAGCTTACGCCCTCAAAAATAATGTGGAGATTTCCTCAGTTCTTCCTCGCGGTCGTCAGGATCTAGTCTATATGGGTATCGTAGACGAAAATGTTCGCCTTGCACTTGAGGCGGGAGTCCATACTGTTCTAAAACGCAATGGTAAGCCCGAACCGAAAGACAGCCGCGAAGTGTTGGACATTGTAACGCAATATGCCGAAGCAGGACTGAAGTTGTTGAAAGAAAGATGGCAAGGAAAAACTGGTCTTCAAATCCAAGATGATATCCGTAAAATTATTAGCCAATAGTTCCCTGATGTACTAGAGCTTCGCTGCTAGCTAAGCACCTGTGGCAATCCTACCTCTTGCGGCTGCACAAACTTGCCATTAAAACTAACAGCTTTATCCTCAAAAGTCCTCGCTTCCGCCACCGCTTGCCGCAAATGAGCTCGCTCCATATCGTCCTGAATTCCCCCCACCAAATATACAATTAACTTCGTTGCTAAATCCTTTCCAGAAACTAGCATTCGCTTTTTGTTCGGATCGTACAAAATCCCGTACCAGGCAGACTCAGGATTGTCTATGTGGCTAAATCCTTCATCGACATCGAATCTGCGGAGTTTGTCGAAAATAGATTTCAGGGAAAGTTTCTTTCTAAATACTAGAATTCCCAAAGCATTAGCTAAAGCAATTTGGCCGACAGGACGGAACAAAATATTTCCCTCGCCCCCTGGCTTTTCAAAACTAAATCGGCGCAATTCAGTCGTTTCTTCGCCGCTTTCAATTCTTTGATAGCTGGGTAAAGTGGCTAAATGATCGAACAATTTTTTAAACTCTTCAATTCCCTCTTTTAGTTCTTCATCTTCGGGACGCATGGGAATTAAACCTTTTCGTTCCGGCTTCCAATGAGGGAATTTGTATTCTAAATACCGTTCGGACATATCTTGCAGCGCTTGCAATGTGGTTAAGACTGTTGATTTTGCTGCGACTGTGGCGCTGTCCCAGTTGACGCGGGGGTTTCTGTCATCTTGTTCTTTTAATAAGGGATGGGTGACGGCAATTTTTCGGGCTGCGATCGCAAATCCGTTATCCTCGTTCAATAATGCTAGCTGGCCCTGACTCAGCGTTACCGCCATTAGGTTAACGTGCACAAAGATCGATCGCACGCGCCGTTGTGCTTGCTGTCGCGTTTCCCCCGCTACCGCCGCCGGGATAAACTCAATCCCGATTTTTTCGTGAGCTAATTTATACACTGTTTCGGGGTTGATTTGATACTCTTCTGCTAAATCTTCCAGAGTAATTGCAGCGCCGACAGGTTTTTTATTTTTGTTGTATCTTTGCAGGATTCCGGTTTTAATTAAACTCATTAAACCTTGAACTCCCATCAGCCGATGCTGGCCGTCTAAGGCAAAAATTGAGACTTCTTTAGAAACATTCAAAAGCCCTAAGTTCTCGTTTTTATCAAAGGATGTAAATTCAGTCGCGGATTTGGTTGCTACGCCATTTTTATCCCATTCCTCGGCTAGAGGATTGTCTACCCACGGGGGACTGACGACCACTAAAACTGCGGGGAATTTGTGCGATTTTCGGGCTGCTAAATATTGAGTTAGAGCGGCTTGGCGCGACCAATCTAAGGGACGCTGGATAATTTCGTCAATGGTTTCGTCGTCGCGGACGATGTTGTTGGTTTGGAGGTCGAATTTTTGGCGGAAAAGCGGCATCTGGGAGGCGAAACGGACGCGAGAGTCTAACCATTCTAGGGTGACTGAACCGATGTATGCTTCGCTGTTTCCCATCTGGGTTTTTTGTACGAAAATGCGATCGTCCTTTCCTAAATAATTATCTAATAAAAGTGCGATTTCCTGTCTGTCGCTATTTTCTTTTTCTAAAATTTTGCTAGCGAGGTCATCCGCTGGATTGCTATTCATCGGCGGTTTTTAGATAATTAGGCTATTTTTTCAAAAAATATCATATATTAAAGTTTATGTCAACACTTGTTTTTAAAAAAACATTGTGAAATACTTAAGTTATGCCCTACTAGCCCACCTGGCTACCATAAACATTGCAAAAAATCAATAGCTATTAATGCTTAATTCCCATGCCCCATGCCCCATGCCCCATGCCCCATTCCCCATGCCCCATTCCCAATGCCCCATTCTAAAATATGTCTACTCCTTCCTTTGAATACATTTTGCCGGTCATCCGGGGAATTCAAGCGGGCCGCGAATATTACGTGTCGATGTGTCCGGTGCGTTTTTTGCCGAAATTGTTTGCCTTTGAATCTGAAGATTTGCCGCCGTCTATGCGGGCGAAACGCGCGCTTAACAAAGCTAGGATTCCTGAAATAGCTGATTATTTTGTCAAGAACCCTACAAATTATACTTGTGGGGCAATTGCTGCTTCGATTGATGCGGATATTACTTTTGAAGCAGTTGGAAATGAGGCAGAGGAACGGAAAATTGGTCGCTTGCGGGTGCCGATGGATGCTAAGTTTACTATTAATGACGGACAGCATCGCCGGGCGGCTTTTGAGATGGCTTTGAGGGAAAATCCGCAGTTGGGATATGAGACGGTGGCGCTGATTTTGTTTCTCGATATTGGGTTGGAAAAATCGCAGCAGATGTTTGCTGATTTGAATAATTTTCAAGTTCCTTTGGAGGCGTCGCTAAGTGTACTTTACAACCACCGGGACGATCGCGCTTTTGTGGTGAAGGCTGTTGTTAAGCAGGTTGAGGTTTTCCGGTGTTTGACTGAGATGGAGAGGGGGAGTTTGAACGGGCGATCGCACAAATTGTTTACGCTGAGTGCGATCGATCGTGCTATCATGGCTTTGCTGTCTAATATTCACGGCAGCGAACAGGCAAAACCCTCTGGTTCTCGCACCAAAAAAGAACAGAAAGAGGAAGAACTTGCTCAAAAAATACAACTGGCGGTTAGTTATTGGAATGCGGTTTGCAGTTTTATTCCAGATTGGCAATTAGTTCTGCACAAGCAAGTTGCGGCGGGGGAAATGCGCCGGGATTGCGTACACTGTCACAGTGTTGTGCTTGAAAGTTTGGGGGAAGTTGGGGCCGCTTTGCTGTCGGTTTTTCCTGAGAGTTGGGAGGAACATTTGAGCCTTTTGCAGCAGGTTGATTGGTCGATTTATAATCCTGATTGGGAGGGTGGGATTTTGTTGAAAGGGGGGATTTCTAAGTCGAGGGCGAGTGTTAGTTGGATGACTGATTATTTGAAAAAGCGGTTGGGTTTTTCGCTGACAACAGAGCAGGAGCGGTTGAAAAATAAACTGGTTGAAGGCAGCAGATAAACGCAGATGAAAGCGGATAATATTGCTTACCATCTCAGTTGGTTTTTAGCTGATTCAACTGCATCTGCTATAGCACTTGCACCCCAAGATATAGGCAGTGTTGTTTTTCCATTTTTTGTTTTTTTTCTAACTACATTGTTATGCCAAAGACTATTTGTTCTTGACCAATCTAGCTGAGCTAGTAGCAAAATTTTCTGGGAGTTGAAGGAATTACTTTTCTGCTCGCAAGTACAGTAAAGCAATCGTCCTAAAATTTCTAAACCCACACTCACTCCTAAGAGACATTCTTTCTTAAATTTAGTCACTTCCTCTACAGTCAATTTTTCGATACTTGTATCACAAATATGTCGTGTATGATTACATTGTGAGAAAAATACATTGAAGGAAGTAGCCAAGGAATTAAACATTTTTTCAATTTGTTCGGTATCCTCAAAATTTTCAAGTTCATCTTCGGGATTGTCAACAAAAGCGCAACTCACTGCTCTAGCTATGTAATTGGTTGTATATATTAACTTATCTTTTTTCCGAGGAGATTTATCTAATCTATTTGTTTTTCCGCGAAACATTGTCACTTCTTCTATCAATTTGTTAGCAATACCATCCCTACCCGAATATTCACTAAATGAAAGTGACAAAGATTTTTCAATGGGCTTTGCTTGAGCTAAATCGCGAAAATCCAATTGACACTGTTTAAAATCATCCTCTAAAATTAGAGTGATAGGGAAAGATTCGTTTTTCAATAAACTTGCATCTGTTTTCATTAAGTCTCTAATTGCTGTAAGACGGTGCTGCCCATCAGTCAAATCTAATTTCACTATTTGCGGAATGACAACTATGCAAAACCCCATACCCAATTCTTCAACTGTAATCATCTCTGGGGCTACATTTGCTGTAAAACTCCCTAAAATCCACTTTTTATTTTTTTTCAAACGCTTACAAATATATTGTTTAATGTCATCAGCATGACCCTTAATTTCCGGGCGATGCTTACCAGAAGCAGGATTATTGGCACTAGCGGGTTTAGCTTGAAGAAGATTTGGTAAATCTCTAGAAGGTACATTAATTTGCAGCACAGTGCGTTTACCGTACTCAAAAATTAACCCCGGATAGCGCCGCTCGCGTTGGTACTTGGCGAAGTATGGAGCAAGTAACTCATCAATTCGCGGAGATCTATCGGACTGAGGAGGGTTATTGTCAGACATATAAGTTAATTAAATTTGCGTAGAGACACAATTTTACATGACCAACCATATAAATGTAAACTAATCAGGAATACTATTTTGCGGTATGGGCAAACAACCAAAAAAACCATCAGCTTTGATAAAGTCCGAGATTATATCGTAAAATATTAATACTGACAATAGGAGCTTTCAGATATGATACCAAATCAACAGATGTCATTATTCCAAAGTCGCACCGTTACCGAATTAATAGAAGACATAGAATTGCTAACTGAGGAAATCCAAGAGTTATATTGTCTTGACGAAATTCCTTGGGTAATTGGATATAGCGGGGGAAAAGATTCAACGGCAGTATTACAGCTAATTTGGAATGCGATTGCTAAAATTCCACCGGAAAAACGTATAAAGAAAATTGATGTTATCACAACAGACACTCTAGTAGAAAACCCCATCGTATCTGCATGGGTTCGTAAGTCTATTAAGCAAATGAATGTTGCAGCCACAGAACAAGAAATGCCCATAAATACTCATGTTTTACAACCAGAGTGGACAGATACTTTTTGGGTAGGTTTGATTGGCAAAGGATACCCAGCACCCAGAGGTAAGTTTCGCTGGTGTACTGATCGCCTAAAAATTTCTCCATCTAACCGTTTTATTCGTAATATTATCCGAACTAGCGGGGAAACAATACTTGTATTAGGGACTCGTAAAGCTGAAAGCACAAAGCGCGCTCATAGGATGAAAAAAATGGAAGCCCGACGGGTGCGGGAGCGCCTAAGCCCCAATATGAACTTACCGAACTCTCTGGTTTATAGCCCTATTGAAGACTGGCGTGATGATGAAGTTTGGCTTTATCTGATGCAGTGGGACAATCCTTGGGGGTACAGCAACAAAGATTTGTTCGCTATGTACCGGGGTGCTAGTGCTGATAATGAATGTCCCCTAGTTGTCGATACTTCTACGCCTAGCTGTGGTAGTTCTCGTTTTGGGTGCTGGGTGTGTACAATGGTTAGTCAGGATAAATCGCTAACAGCGATGATTCAAAATGATGAAGAAAAAGAGTGGTTGCAACCTCTACTAGATTTCCGTGTGGAATTGGATGTTGAAGATAGTCGCGATCGACGTGACTTTAGGCGACGTAATGGCAATGTTCAACTCTATGAACGCAATTTAGAGGGTGAAAAATCTATTGAGCCTATTCCAGGCCCCTATAGTAAAGAAGCGCGTGATGATTTACTGAGGCGACTTCTTTCTGTTCAAACCGAAATTCGTTCTAAAGCACCAGAAGAAATGCGAGATATCACCTTAATTTCCCCGGAAGAGCTGAGCGAAATCCGGCGTATTTGGCTAGAAGAAAGACACGAATTCGACGACAGTTTGCCCCGGATTTACGAAGAAGTCACGGGCGAACCTTTTGAAGATTCCCGTCCCGCCGCTGAAAGAAAACTCCTCGGTAGCGATGAATGGACTGTGATCGAAGACATTTGCAGCGAGGACAAAATGCACCTCGAATTGATGGCAAAACTCCTTGATACAGAACGCCAATACTACACCAAATCCCGCCGTACAGGCATTTACGGTGATTTGGACAAATGCTTTGAAACCAGTTCGCGATCGGAAAAAGAAGCGATAGGCAACGCCCACTATCAACGCAACTTAAAAACAGCCGTGGAAGCTGTTAAAGCAAATCCGACGGAAAACATTCAGCAATTCAAAGATGCGATCGCCCAAACCAACAGTTCCGCCAAAAACGATACCGTTGATATTGCCAAACTTAAAGAAGAACTCGAAAGCAACAGCAATCAAAGCAGACAGCTATCTTGGGCGGATATTAAATTTTCACCGCCAAATTCAGCAGGGGAAAAACCTAGCGATTAGCACGCGCTAGCCTGCGGTTAAACCCAAACTTGTTGACAGCCACCCCGCCGAGCGATCGGATACAATAGGCTGTCAATTAACCTCATTATTACCCAACCCTCATCGTTTAAATTACAAAATTTTTACGACCATGATTAATCCTAATATTCCCCATCAGGATATTACATACAGCATCATCGGCTGTGCAATGAGAGTACACCGGAGGACGCAAAAAGGTTTAAGAGAAAAACATTACCAAAGAGCCTTTGATGCAGAAATGATAGAAGTCGGTTTAACAACAGAAATGGAGTATCCCAGACAAATTTACGACGGTGAAGTTTGGATGGGAATTCTCTATCTTGACCATTGGGTGAATGAAGGTATTGTAGTAGAGGATAAAGCCGTAAATTATCCAATGACCGATAAAGATAAAGCTCAAATAATAGCTTATGTAGCAGCTACAGGAGCGCAAGTAGGTTTATTTATAAACTTTGGACGCAGCAAATTAGAATATCACCGCATCCTCCCACCAAAATCTGTACAAGGTTGGCAGAAACACATTCAACCATACTTGTGGACGCCGAAAACAAGTGGCAGGGGTTGGACAAGAGGAAGTTCAGGAACCTATGAAGAAACAGATGCGGAACTCCCCTTACCTCCCAGCATTAGACCCCAGAACCAGGAGGAAGATGCAACCGATGTGATTGATTGGTAGCAAGGGGGGGGACGGTTAGCAACGGATTTTGTAACGGATGTAACGGATGATTAGTGGGTGATTACCAAATCGGCTGCTAATCGCCCCCCACCAACCACCCATCCGTTAAATCCGCTGCTAATCGCCCCCCACCAACCACCCATCCGTTAAATCCGCTACCCAATCCCTCGCCAATAACCACCACCAACTAACAACCCATCCGTTAAATCCGCTACAAAATCCGTGGCTAACCGCCCCCCCCACCAACCAACAACATCTACATCTACAATGCAATTCCTCGAACTCGTTCTCAAAAACTTCGGCCCCTATGCAGGCACCCAAACCATCAATCTCCGCCCCGAAAAAGACGGAAATCCCTGCCCAGTTATCCTATTTGGCGGCATGAATGGCGGCGGCAAAACCACCCTCATGGACGCCATTCGCCTCGCCCTCTACGGTGGCCGCGCCCAATGTTCCACCAGAGGCAATTTAAGCTACAGCGACTTTCTCAATCAATGCGTCAACCGCCACACTCCCCCATTAGAAGATACCCGCGTCGAACTAACATTTGAACAAGTCCAAGATGACAAACTAGCTCAATTCAAAATAGTTAGATACTGGAAAAAAGCCGATATCAAAGATAATTTAAGCATTCTCATATACAGCGAAATAGTCAGCGATTGGTGGTCAGACAAAGCAATTACTAACACCTGGGACGAATACATCGAAACCCTTTTGCCCGTCGGAATATCCAACCTATTTTTGTTTGACGGCGAACAAGTAAAAGAACTCGCTGAACTCGAAACACCGCCGGAGTTTGTCGTCGGGGCGATTAAATCTCTTTTAGGTTTAGAATTAGCAGAACGCCTCGCCGTCGATTTAGAAATTTTAGCCGGCCGCAAGCGGAAAGAAATTGCTGGCAAAAAAGACTTGGCTGCTTTAGAGAAAATAGAACAAACTTTTAAGAAAATTAGTGAGGAAATAGACTCAGCGAAGCAAGAACAAGCCAGCTTTAAAAACGAATTAGATAAAGCTCAAAAAAATCAGCAACAAGCATCAGACAAGTTTATTTATGAAGGCGGGAAAATTGCCGCCGATCGCAGTCAGCTAGACAGCAAGCTAAACGACTACAGAAATCAGGCAGACAAAACCCGTCAAGCCATGATGGAATTGGCATCAAATACGCTACCACTAGCCTTAATTTCGCCTTTGCTAACCGAAGCCAAAATTCAAGCAGAAACAGAAGCCAGCCAGCAGCAAGCAAAGATTGCCCAAAATGTTATCAAACAAAGAAGCGATCGCCTCCTCAACTACATCGCGGAAATCTCGTTAAATCCCCAACAGCTAGATAAAATTCAAGACTTCATCCGCCAAGAAAACCAAGAACTAGAACAGCAAGCGGGAACAGACGTTCCGCCCTGGATGAACGCCGACAACAACAGCATCCAGCAACTAGAAAACCTCCTTAGCTACCAAATCAAAGCCCAGCAAATTCTAGGCCGCGACCAAATAGAAGAAATCAAAAGTATCGAAGCAGAAATCGACTTTACAGACAGACAACTCGCAGCCGCAGCTTCCCCCGAAGCATACGAAAAACTAGAAGAAGAAGTCAGGAAAGCCCAAAAAGCAGTCGCTATCGCAGCCGCAGCCTGCGAATCAGCTAACCGCCGCGTTGATGAATTAGAGAGAGAATTAGCCAAAAACCAAAAAGAACTAGAAAGCTACAGCAGCGAATACATCACCATCAGAAATAGCCAACACGTCATCGCCTCCATCGCCAAAGCCCAAGCCACCCTGAAACTCTTTAAAGAAAAACTCACCCTCAAAAAACTCAACAAACTCGAAATAGAAATTACCGACTGTTTCCGCTACCTGTTGCACAAAACCGACCTCGTGCACAGAGTTGCGATCGACACTCAAACATTTAGCCTCTCCATTTACGATCCAGAAGGCAAACCGGTACCCAAACACCGACTTTCAGCCGGAGAAAAACAATTGCTGGCGATCGCCTTTTTGTGGGGATTGGCTAGAGTATCCGGGAGACAATTGCCAGTGGCGATCGACACTCCCTTGGGCCGCCTCGACTCCTCCCACAGAAACAACCTAGTCGAACGCTATTTCCCCTCGGCCAGCCACCAAGTCATCCTGCTTTCTACCGACACGGAAATTAGAAAAGTAGAATACGAAAAACTCCAAGAATTAGAGGCGATCGCCCACAGCTACCTCCTCAAATACGACTCCGCCAAACACCAAACCACCGTCGAAAAAGGTTACTTCTGGGAATAAAAATTCAGGCTAAAAAATAGCCGCAACCCCCTTGACTTTGCTGGGGAGTTGCGGTAGTATATATAGGATAATGGGATGGTGGCGAAAATTTTATTTTTGCCACCATCCCATTATTAAGGATAAATCCTACTACAATCAAAATACCAAAAAAAACGGATTTAATCAAGTCCCGCCGTGTAAAAAAATGTGAATTATTTCCCGTTATCTAGAGGCTTTGCTTCCCCAATATTAACACTTTTTGCAATATACCAAACAATCTCAAACTCATGGAACCACCACTCGATCGCATCCGCCTATCCCAAACAGGCAAAGACCAACTATCAAAACTGAAACGATCGACCAAAATCGATCAGTGGAATATTCTATGCAGGTGGGGATTTTGCCGATCGCTCGCCGAACCCAGCATCCCATCCCCAGTACCAATTCCCAGCGACAGCAACGTCGAATTAAGCTGGGATGTCTTCGGCGGTGACATGGCCGATATCTTGATAATTGCCCTCAAGCAGCGGTGTCACCAAGACAATTTAGGCACAGAAAAAGAAACTCTAGCCAAACAATTTCGCTTGCACTTGCACCGAGGGATTGGTTATTTGGCCGGCGATCCGAATATTAAGAAAATCGAAGACTTGGTGGCGATCGCCCTATCGCCTGAGAAATTAAGAAATTAAACGAACCGCGAAGACGCAAAGGACGCGAAGGAAGAAGGGAAGAGAAGGGATGAGTTCACAATTTACTTCAGTAAAAGCGGGAAAAAATGCCCTACTGGCCCTTGACCTTCTCCAATATCCAAAGCATATTTGAGAGCAGTAGTAACATAATCCTTAGCCAATGTCACCGCTGTAAACAAATCTTTCCCCAAAGCTAAATTAGCCGCGATCGCAGCACTCAAAGTACAACCAGTCCCGTGAGTATTCCCAGTATCAACATTTTCAGTCTTCAACACATCCAACCGCGTACCGTCAAACCAAACATCAATTCCCCGCAAATCCCCCTTCATCCCGCCACCTTTCACCAAAACCGCCTTCGCCCCCAAACTGTGAATTCTCTCCGCAGCCGATCGCATATCATCCACAGAATCAATCTGCAAACCGCTCAAAATTTGAGCTTCAAAGCGATTCGGAGTCACGACAGCAGCCATGGGAATCAAAACATCCTGCAAAAATGCGATCGCCCCGTCATCAATCAATCGATCGCCCGATCGTGAAACCATCACCGGATCGACAACCAAATTCCCTATTCCCAAAGCTTCCACCTGTGAAGCCACCGCCGCCATAATTTCCCGATTCAGCAGCATCCCAGTCTTCACAGCATCCACCCCAATATCCCCAACTACCGCCTCAATTTGAGCCCCCACAGCCTCCGGAGACAAAGCATCCACCCGCGTCACCCCCAAAGTATTTTGAGCCGTCACGCAAGTCAAAGCACTCGTACCGTGCACGCAGTGAAACGCAAAAGTCCGCAAATCCGCCTGAATCCCGGCCCCCCCGCCACTGTCAGATCCAGCCACAGTCAAAGCCACAGGAATTCTCGATTTAACCATCTTTTTCAACCGCAGATAAACACAAACTTTCCCCAGACACATCCCATCATATCTGTGGTACGGGCGTCCCGCCTGTGCTTCCCCGTGGCACGGGCGTCCCGCCTGTGCTTCCCCGTGGTACGGGCCTCCCGCCTGTACTTCCGAAACGGTTAAAATTCCCAAACAAAATTAGCTATGATTAAACCAATTGTAAAGAATTATTGCAAACAACTGTGAAAATCACCCGAATCGACCTCAACTCTTGGATCTTCCACATCTCCGGCCAAACCATCCTCGTCGATCCCTGGCTGGTCGATCCCCTGGTATTTTACGGTCAACCCTGGCTGTTCACCGCCTACCACAACACCCCCGTCGCCTTCACTCCCACCACCTTACCGCCGATCGACCTCATCCTAATTTCCCAAGGATTAGACGACCACTGTCACAAACAAACACTCGAACAGCTCGATCGCACAATTCCCGCGATCGCCTCACCCACCGCCGCCAAAGTCCTCAGCAGTTTAGGCTACACCAATATCACATCTTTAGCAAATTGGCAAGAGTTAAATTTTAAAGAAAAGTTACAAATTACTGCCGTACCCGGAGCCGAAATCGGGCCGGGACAAGAAGAAAACGGCTATTTGCTCAAAGATTTAAGCAACGGCGAGACACTTTATTACGAACCGCACCTGCCACCATTAGAAAAAGTCAAACAGAAAATAGACACAGTAGACGTAGCGATCGCCCCAGTCATCGGTCAAATCTTCCCATTCCTCGGACAAGTCATCATCGGCCCTTCGGAAGCCCTCAGCCTAGCGCAAACACTGAAACCTCGGTTTTTCCTGCCTACAGCGGCGGGAGACATCCGAGCCACAGGCATTTTACCAATGTTAGTGCGATCGGTTGGCAGCATTCCCGAATTTCGCGATTTGCTAGCAAAATCGGGACTTTCCACCCAACTCCTCGAACCCCAACCAGGCCAAACCCTAGAAATTTGAGATTTTAGATTTTAGATTTTAGATTTAATCCGCCATCCAAAATCCAAAATCCCCAATTATCTCGGCGGGCGACGGTTACGCAAAAACTCAGGAATATCCAATCCCAAATCCTGCGGCGGTTTCGCTTTCGGATCGGGCGTCTGTTGAGCAGGAGTCGTCGGCACAGTTGCAGCCCGCCAAGGAGCATTAACATTTTGCGTCCGCCCCGGAGCCGGAGGCGACGGAACTTCCCCCGAAAAACCAGTAGCGATCACAGTAATCTTAATTTCGCCCTGAAGCCGCTCGTCAATCACCGCTCCAAAAATAATATTGGCATTCGGATCGACAACCTCGTAAATCGTCTCAGCCGCCGCATTCACCTCGTGCAGCGTCATGTCAGTACCGCCAGTGATGTTAAACACCACACCTCTAGCGCCCTCAATAGAGGAAGCTTCCAGCAGAGGCGAAGAAATAGCCTGCATCGCAGCCTCCCTAGCCCGCGACTTCCCAGAACCCACGCCGATGCCCATCAAAGCCGAACCCGCATCAGCCATTACTGCCCGCACGTCAGCAAAGTCAACATTCACCAAACCGGGAATAGTAATAATGTCAGAAATACCCTGAACCCCTTGGCGCAGGATATCGTCAGCAACTCGAAAAGCCTCTTGTACCGGCATTTGTTCGGAAATCACAGACAGCAGCTTGTCGTTAGGAATTACGATCAGCGTATCCACCCGGGTTTGCAAAGCCGCAATCCCTTCCTCAGCTTGGCTGGTGCGCCGCCGTCCCTCAAACGTAAAAGGCCGCGTCACTATGCCCACAGTCAAGGCGCCCATTTCCTTAGCCACCTCAGCCACGATCGGAGCCGCGCCCGTGCCCGTACCGCCGCCCATGCCGGCGGTGATAAATACCAAATCCGCGTGATTCAAAGCATTAGCAACCTCGTCGCGAGATTCCTCCGCAGCCTTTTGACCGATCGCCGGATTGCCCCCCGCCCCCAAACCGCGCGTCAACTTCTGTCCGACTTGCAAGCGTTTCGGAGCATTTGAGAGAACCAGAGCTTGGGAATCCGTATTCACGCACCAAAACTCGACACCAGAAACCTCGCTGGCAATCATCCGGTTAACGGCGTTGCCCCCACCACCGCCGACGCCAATTACTTTGATTTTGGCAGCGCTGCTGGGCATTATGTCTTTGGGATTGACCATAGGATCGATATCAATACTATCTACATTTACATAACCAGACTTGCGTCTAAAGGGATTGGCGGAATCTGCAGCCACCGGAAAATTTTTTACTTCTTCCGAAGGGGGACTGTCTTGGTCAGACCCCTGTCTATTATTAAGCTTCATTAGAGTCGGGGATAGTAGATTACAGCTTGTTAACTAAACGCCAATTCACAATCAACTATAGGCTAAGTTGCGCGAAAAACTAACACTGGTCGATGCTTAATGTTAGCAATCTCGGATTTGGCCGACCTCGCTAGCCCAGACCTCGCTTGACGCCATCCAGGTACTTGACCGGATTAAGGCAGTTGTAAGCAAGGCAGAAGGAAAAAAAATGGATACTAGCCCCAGATGCGGGGCGCTATCCAAAAACTGTGCTGATTGCAAGCCCTGCCTATCGATCGATACCTTCTACCTTCTGTTGGCAGAGAATCAATTCTGGGCGCGGGTGGGTGCGGGGGTGGAACTCTCCAAACTGGGGGGGAGTTCTGGCAAATGGACGATCGGCGAAGCAGGATTTTTCAAGTCAATGTAGGCTATTTTGCTTGAATCTATCTGTTTTGGCAATTGTCGCATTCGGTCTAAAACCTTAAGTTGCTCCGCAGTCTTGGAACTGTACGGCCCTAAGTGTACGGTACCGATCTCTGTTTTCAAGATCAAGTTGTTCGGGTTTTGCCAATTAATCTCAAACACTTTCACCGTCAAGCCGCTGAGTCCTTGGTAAAACTTCGGCCAATAGGCGCGATACTGTTCCAAAGGCCCGATGACTTTTAAAGTGGGCAAAGAACGCTGAGGCTGCGTTCCCGGAATGCTGCCGGGCCCGATCGAACTATTCTGCGATCGTACAGCAGTATAACTATCCGACGGCATCCAACCTCCGCGAGCGTCCAGCCACCCCACTTTTTCCTTCTCACTGTTCGATTTCAACACCGCAGTCGGCTGCGCCACCGCCACCGGCAGGCGTTCTGCCACTTCTACAGTCAAACTCGGCGGAAACAAGTTGCGAGTCACCTTCGCTTTGGCGATCGGCCCCGTGGACTCCAGCTTTTCGGCCAGGGCCTGCGGTTGAATCCCCCACAGCGACTGCGGGTAAGACAGCGGCACCAAAGACCGCACCGCCTTATCCGACAGCCACTGATTGCCCTCCACCTTCACTTGTTCCGATCGGGCAATTAACCAAGCCGGCTGAGCAATCCACCACAGCAAACCTCCAGCCATTGCGCTCGCTGCCAGCATTTGCCACACAACAGCCGCCAATCGAGCACGCCTCTGCTGCCGCAACTTTTGGCGCCTGCGCCCTAACTCTGTTTGAGAAACCGCTCCAAAACTAGCCATCTACGTCTTGACAATATAGTAATTAAGGATTAGCACAAATTCAAAACTGTTTAATCTTTCTCTTGAACCCTGTTTTCCCCTACCATTTAACCAGATCTCCGCAAATTTACCCAGACTCCTGCCAATATCAGTAATATCACTGATGCCCCTAAGTAATAAAAAATTATTAATTAAAAATTCCCAATTCCAGCGCCGGAAAAACCCCTTACCAGAGCAAGGTTCTTTGGGTATTTAGGGCATTACCCCACAGGGCAAAAGGTTACAAATCAAACTAAACTCAACTAAAGAAAGTTTAGACTTTCGATTAACTTTTTTAACTTTTATTCGGCTTCCATTGTGATCGCACTCGAATTAGACAGATTCTATAAAGCCTGCAACCCGAGCAAGACCCTTGTTGCGGGAGACCCAGGAGATTATCAATACTACATTGATTTTGGTTCCGTGCGCGGCGGCAAAATCATTGAATCTTTACAGCGAACCATTACCCGCATATCCCCCAACGAGCCAACCTGTCAGCTATTTACAGGACATATCGGGTGTGGCAAATCTACGGAATTGTTTCGACTAAAAGCTGAGTTAGAGCAAGAGGGTTTTTGCGTCGTCTACTTCGAGTCTTCCCAAGACTTAGACATGGGTGATGTAGACATCAGCGATATTTTGCTGAGCATTGCGCGCCAAGTCAGCGAAACTATGGAATCAGCTAAAATCAAACTCAGACCGAGCTATTTTACCAATCTGTTTGCAGAAGTGGCAGAATTTTTGCAGACTCCCATAGATTTGTCAGCGGAAGCCGAGTTATCTGTAGGCATTGCTAGAGTTACTGCTAAAACTAAAGACTCTCCCAAACTGCGATCGCAACTCAGGCAATATCTCGAACCCCGCACCAACAGCATTTTGCAGTCGATCAATGAAGAACTCCTCAACAAAGCTAACGCTGAACTCAAGCACCAAGGCAAAAAAGGGCTCGCAGTCATCGTTGACAACCTCGATCGCCTCGACGCATCCCTCAAACCCAGCGGACGCACCCAGCCAGAATACCTGTTTTTAGACCGCGGCGAACAGTTGAAAAAACTTAATTGCCATGTTGTCTACACGATTCCCCTGACTTTGATTTTTTCCAACGACTTCGGCCGCCTCGCCAGTCGATTTGGAGTCAAACCCAAGGTGATGCCGATGGTACCGGTGCAAATGCGATCGGGGGACGACCACATTGAAGGAATGGCACTGCTGCGGCAGCTAGTATTAGCTAGAGCTTTCCCGAAAGTTGCTCCCCATCAACGCATTGATTTGATTTCCCAGGTGTTTGACTCTCCCGAAACTTTAGATCGGCTTTGTCGGATTAGTGGCGGTCACGTTCGCAATCTACTGATGCTTTTGTATAGCTGTTTGCAGCACGAAGACCCTCCCTTCTCTCGCGAATGCCTCGAAAGCGTCATTCAAGAATATCGCGATGACCTTTTGGGAGCTATCAATGACATGGAATGGGAATTGCTGTTTCAAGTCGTCACCCGACAAAGTGTAACGGGCGAAGAAGAGTCTCAAATCTTGTTGCGAAGTATGTTTGTCTTTGAATACCGCGATCAAGAAGGTCGCTGGTTTGGCATCAACCCAGCCCTAGCAGAAACCAGAAAATATAAGGAGTGGCGGCAGGGCCTTGAGCCAAAATAGTTGGGATTTTTGAGATTGCTTCCCGAATCTAATAACCCTTACCCATGAGCGAGATAGAAACTATTTAACTTAAAATTAACCGCTCAAAACTCCGCACTCCAACAATCCAATACAAAAATCAGTCAGCGGTTTTTGCCGCTGGCTGATTTCTGTTGAATGCTGGCTATATGCGGTGAATGTTATTGTCGCGTAAAACTTTGCCGCCACCAAGGACGTTCCCCACTCTCAACTCTCATATCTGCAATGCCAGACCCCCTATGTCTGTTTTTACCTGTTGCTGTTAATTTCAAATAATCCCATCCCGGACGACAATTTTTTTCCTGGTGTGTTAAATGCCTGCTACAGATATATCGCAGTTGTTTACTAATAGCTAGTCGTCGGTATTATCTTAAATTTAGGGGTTGCCTATTTACGATATGCAGTCATTTATATAGAGCGGAATAAGAAAATCTTAGCGGGGCTGAAAATTTGACGGGGAAGTCTAGCATTCTCTGAGATTGAGCGGTATGATATCTTTACATTGGATCTAATAACTATGTAAGTATTAAAAGGAGAAGTACGGAAAACTACGTGTTTCTACAGAGATAAAGCCTCAAACAGAGACGGTTATCTCTAAGTAGATACGCTTTTAGTCACGATTGGTGAGCGTTAGGTAATTGATTTATGCAAAAGAGGTGCACGCATGACCGATCTAATTAAGGTACAAGAAACTGCCAACTACAACGAGCGATCGCTCAAAACTCTGGTCAGATCCATTACAATGTCTCAACAGCAATTCTCGCTGATTTTGGTGCGCTGCAACTACGAACAGTTGCGGCAGCAAATAGCGCAGCGGCTGCGAGAAGTGTCCCCAGTTCCAATTCAAGATCTCGTCCTGCCAGCTTCAGTCAAAACCCTTTACACTACTCTGCAGGCAAGCACTTTCCAGGAGGGGTACTCGCCTGTCGGTGCCGCCTCGGCTTTGATGGTATTCGGTTTAGAAACAGTAGTAGCGATCGACGAACTGATGGCTTCTACCAATCAAGTGCGAGACGAATTTCGCAAAAATTTTTCCTGCCCAGTGATTTTGTGGGTAACAGATGACATCGTGACCAAAATGATTCGTCTGGCCCCGGATTTCAAAAGTTGGGCGGCCGCTACAATTAAATTTGAAATGGGCGTTGACGAATTAATTAATTTCCTCGCTAGGCGGGCCGATACTATATTTAAAATAGGCGAACTCAATCAAGAACTCGCCAGCAGCAACGTCAGCACCATCGCTAATTGTGAAACCTGCGAAACCCCGTGCGAAAAACGCGGCCTGGAGCGCGAAATCAGCCCTGGAGAACGCTTTCTAACTTTTAACTCAGGGCCCCAAAACCGACGACAATCAGATGCCCACTCGTATTCGCCATTGAGTCCCGGCAATACCTTCGATTTGGCGATCGGCTCTTTGCCACGCCGAGAACTAGAATTAGCTTTAAGAGATTTACAAAATCGCGGTGAAGAATTAGAACCCGCCCTCAAAGCCAGCCTGCAATTCGTTCTCGGTCGAGATTACTATGTCAGCGACCAAACCGAAACTGCCTTAATTCACTACCAAGAAAGTTTACTATTTTGGCAGCAGAAAACGGGCAACTGGGAACTGGCAAACTTCGACCATTCCGAAAACCCAGAAACCTTCTCCTCCTTGTCGAATCCTGTCCCCAAAATTTTATTTTTAGAGAGAGAAGGCATAGTGCTGTTTCACATAGCCCTGTGTCACCGCTTGCAAGCAGCCAGAAACCCAGTAGCCAACCGCCAGCACTGGGAACAAGCTTGGATTAGCCTGGAACAATCTAGAAACGCTTTCTCCCTTGCCTCACGCCCGGAATTGGTAGCTGAGGTGACAGCACACCTCGGAGAAGTGCTGCAGCGCCTGAAAGCTTGGGGAGAGTTGCAAGCATTAGCTGAAAATTCTTTGCAGTTGCACTTCACTTACGGTACTCCCAGTCAACTAGCTCAAGATTACGGGTTTTTGGCTGAAGTTGCCCTGCAACAGTCGAGGTGGAGTCAAGCCCGCCAGTTAGCCGAATTGGCTTTGGCGATTTTGGATCAAACGCCTCATGATTTGAGATTGCTGATTGAAGATTTGAGATTGGGGTTTGAGGGAAATTATCCAGAATTGGTGGGCCCTAACGAGTTAAGTAACGAACCCAAATCTAAAATCCAACATCCTAAATCCGACAGGAGTTCGTATCTTTTACTTTTAGCGCGAAGTTTGCGGCAGCTAGGGCAGTGGGAAGCGGCGGTTCATTCTTTGGAGTTGGCTCAATCTCAAAGCGAGCCGAAGTACGACCCCCGACTTTACATCGATATTTTGACGGAACTGCAAGCGGTTTATTTCGAGCAGGGAGAGTATCTTAAAGCGTTTCGGATTAAAAAAACCCAGCGTTCGATCGAATATCAATACGGATTTAGAGCTTTTATCGGAGCCAGCCAATTGCAGCAGCAGCGCCAAGCGGTCAATCCTTCAGGCCCCTCAGCTCAAAACCAAGCTGCCATCGCAGCGGAAATGACAGCTTACTCGCGCCAAACAGATATCAATAGCTTGCTAGAAAGAATTAGCAGGGACGACCATAAATTAACTATTATTCACGGGCCCAGCGGAGTCGGGAAAAGTTCTCTAGTCAATGCCGGCTTAGTACCAGCTTTGAAAAACATTACTCCGGGCGCGCGCGATACATTGCCCGTAGTAGTCAAAGTTTACACCGACTGGCTGGTGGAGTTAGAAAATGCTTTGAACAGCGCACTGTACGACAAACAAGCCGAAGAGGAAAGTAAATTAATCTCGAAAGGACTACACGGAATCCACAAAAAAAGTTGCTCGGTTATTCCTGCTCGCAGCTCGGAAGTCTCTTCTTTTATTATAGATCAGTTGCGCGAAAATGCCACAAATAATTTGTTGACTGTGCTGATTTTCGATCAATTTGAAGAGTTTTTCTTTGTTTCGACTTCTGTGGAACAAAGACAACTTTTTTATAATTTTTTGGGCGTGTTTTTGAATTTGCCTTATGTCAAGATAATTCTGTGCTTGCGGGAAGATTACTTACACTACTTACTAGATTGCGATCGCTTCCCAAATCTTGACGCTATTAACAATAATATTCTCGACAAAAGTATCCGCTACCAACTGCGGAGTTTTTCTATCAAAGACGCGCGGGCTGTCATCGGACACTTAACAGAACGGGCGGAATTTTATTTAGAGTCGGCACTGATCGATGCCTTTGTAGAAGATTTAGCAGACGAACTTCAAGAAGTGCGACCGATCGAATTGCAGGTAGTAGGAGCGCAACTGCAAGAAGAAGGTATTACGAGTCTAGCACAATACCAGCAATTGGGGGACAATCCCAAAGCGGAATTAGTGAAACGATCGCTCGAAAGAGTCATCTCTGACTGTGGCCTGGTTAACGAAGACGCAGCTTGGAAAATCTTGTTTTCCCTGACAGATGAAAGAGGCGTTCGCCTGATAAAAACCAAACACGAACTCTCGTTAGTTACAGGTCCGCAGCCAGCAGATGCCCGCGAAACCGAATTATCGGCGATCGGCAAAAACCGAATTTCCCTACAGCGACAGTTCGCAAAAGACCCAGAAATCCGACAAAAGAAAACCGACAACCTAGACTTAATTTTAGACATTTTAGTTGGTCACGGTTTGCTATTTCTGCTACGGGAAGCGCCCGAAGACCGCTATCAATTGGTACACGACTATTTAGTGCGACCGATCCGCCAAAGATTCGGCTTAGAAGCCAGACTGCACAAAGCAGAAGCAGACAAAAAAATGAGTCAAGCACAGCTCTACCGAGCCAATACTTTTCTCAAACAACTGCTAGGAGTAGCAGTGATCGGCGTCATGCTGCTAACCAGTTCCACCATCGCCGCCGTAAACTTTTGGTGGCGGGCCGTGGGTCAAAAACAGCTAGCTGTCGCTCAAACTCAGCGAGCCGAAATCAGTACCCTGACAGCAGCTTCGGAAGCACTGTATTTCTCAAACAACAAATTTGACGCCATGATGGAAAGTTTGAGAGCTGGCAAAAAGTGGAAACAGATCGAACACTCCCAAAAAATGTATACTCTCAAAGACACCGAAATTCTGATTTCTGCTGCCCTCCAGCAGGCAGTTTATGGAGTCAAAGAACGCAACCGCTTGGAAGGACACGGCGATGTAGTTTGGGGTCTTAGCTTCAGTCCAGATGGCGAAACAATAGCTTCTTCCAGTGTAGATAAAACCGTCAAACTTTGGCGGCGCGACGGCAGTTTGCTGGCAACTTTCAAAGACCATACTAACAGCGTCTCATGTGTCACGTTCAGTCCAGACAACAAAATTATCGCCTCGGCTAGTTTAGATAAAACTGTCAAAATTTGGCAAACAGACGGCAGTTTGCTGGCAACTTTCAACGGGCATACTAATAGCGTTACCAGCGTTGCTTTTAGCCCTGACGGTCAAACGATCGCCAGTGGCTCTACAGATAAAACTATCAAACTTTGGAAAACCGACGGCACGCTGCTGAGAACGATCGAACAATTTGCTCCCGTAAATTGGTTAAGCTTCAGTCGCGACGGCAAAATAATTGCTGTGGCGAGCCATGACGGTACTGTGAAACTGTGGAGTTCTGACGGCAGGTTAATCGCTAATTTGTGGCACAGCGAAAACAGACAACCCTCGAAAATTTACACCGTCAGTTTCTCCCCCGATGGTGAAACGATCGCCAGTGCGGGTGAAGATAAAACGGTGAAAATCTGGAGCATCGCTGCACTCAAACACCCACCAACAGAAAATTCAACAAAAGCAAAAAAAGGTGAACTGCTAACAACTTTGCGGGGACACAGCAAGTGGGTATTTGGTGTCAGTTTCTCCCCCGACGGTCAAACACTTGCTTCTGGAAGTGCAGACGGGACTGTCAAACTCTGGAGTCTTGCTGGTGTTGGCGACAAACGCCCAACCGATGCTAGCAACATTAAACCAGAGAGTCGCTTACTGAGAACTTTTGAGGGACACGCCGATCGAGTTACTCAGGTGAGTTTTAGCCCGGAAGGCAAAACCTTGGCTTCGGCAAGTTTTGACAAAACTGTCCGGCTGTGGCGACTCGATGACGTGCCGCTCAAAACTCTCGACGGACACCAAAACCGGGTGCAGGGCGTTACTTTTAGCCCCGACGGCCAAAGGCTGGCTTCTGCTTCTACGGACAAAACTATCAAACTCTGGAGCCGCACGGGAGTTTTGCTAGAAACCTTGGAAGGACACACTCAGAGAGTCGCCAGCGTCAGTTTCAGCCCCGACGGCCAGCTACTTGCTTCTGGGAGTTACGACAAAACGGTGAAAGTCTGGAGTTTGACAGAAGATGGCATGAATAATATTCTCCCTTGTCCTTCGGCTCCGCTATTCCCGTGTTCGCCTTCTGTGCTGTTGACTCTCGACGGCCACGCCGACAGCGTGATGAGCGTGAGTTTTAGCCCCGACAGCGAGATTCTGGCTTCGGGGAGCAAGGATAAGACTGTGAAACTCTGGACTAGAAACGGCAGGCTGATTAAGACTTTGACGGGACACACAGGCTGGGTGACTGGGGTGACTTTCAGTCCCGACGGCTCGATGCTGGCTTCTGCAAGCGATGACGGTACTCTCAAACTCTGGAATCGGGATGGTCGTTTGCTAAGAACTTTTGAAGGAGCTCACAACAGTTTTGTGTTGGGGGTTGCTTTTAGCCCTGATGGCAAAATGCTGGCTTCGGCTGGTTACGACAATTCCGTGAAATTGTGGAAGGTAGACGGGACTCTGGTGGCGACGCTGCTGAAGGGTTCTAGCGACAGCGTGACTAGCGTGGGTTTTAGCCCGGATGGTTTGTTGGTTGCTTCGGGCAGTTATGACCATAAGGTGAAGTTGTGGAGTCGCAGCGGGACTTTACTGAAAACTTTGACTGGTCACAAGGATAGCGTGATGAGTGTGAGTTTTAGCCCGGATGGGAAGGTTCTGGCTTCTGGGGGCCGGGATAATCGGGTGATTTTGTGGAATTTGGATCTTGACGATTTGCTGGTGAGGGGCTGTGACTGGGTGGGAGATTATCTGAGAACTAATCCTAATGTGAGCCATCGCGATCGGCGTCTTTGTGAGGGGGTTGGGGCAAAATCTCAATTTTAGGGTAATGGGTAATTTCTTCAGTGTCCCCCCTAGAAATCCCCTTGACTCTATGCAGCGGTTTTAAGCGCTGGATAAAGTCAAACTAAGTCTTAACTGAGAGGGACTCAAGAATCAAGCGGCTAAAAAGCCCGGTTGTGGTATCAAAACTCAAAACTCAAAACTATTTTCCTCTTCCCCTTGGTCTCGGCTTCCTGTAAAGTAAATAATTGTAAAGAAATATGAGTTTTCTCTTATCCTCTGGTTAAGACCGCCAGCTAGCATTCACAATTAAGACCCGGATTATAAGTTCCTATGTCACAGCTTTTCCCGCAAAAATTTCTAGCCTCTGTTGCCGCATTTTGTCTGGCTTTGTCCGTGTGGGCGATCGCACCAGTAGCCCACGCTTTCAATAATCCAGATTTATTGCCGTCAACTCAGACGCCGATCATTGATTTAGCTAAAGCCCTTACGGATATTGAAGAAGAAAGTTTGGCAAAAAATTTAAACGCCTTTGAAACCGAAACCGGCTGGAAATTGCGAGTGCTGACCCAGTACGATCGCACGCCCGGTTTGGCTGTCAAAAGTTATTGGGGGCTAGATGATAAGAGTGTGTTGCTAGTTGCTGACCCCCGAGGGGGCAATTTGCTAAATTTTAATGTGGGCGACTCGCTGTATCCGCTGCTGCCGCGCACTTTTTGGGTGGAACTGCAAACCCGCTACGGTAATCAATTTTTTGTGCGGGACAATGGCGAAGATCGAGCGATTATTGAATCTTTGGAGTCGATAGAAGGCTGTTTGCGTCAGGGCGGATGCCGCGTGGTTCCCGGTTTGCCGAGGGAACAGTGGGTTCTGACGTTAATTACGTCGGTGGTTGGCGGCGTCATCTGCGGGTTTGCGGCTCAGCCTCGGAAGCCGGGACAGGTTGTGGCTTGGCAGTGGGCGCTGATTTTTTCGCCGCTGTGGGGCATTCTGTTTTTTGCTTTCGGACTTGGGCCCGTGGTGACTCGGACTTCTGACTGGTTGCCTGTGGTTCGGAATGTGGCGGGTTTTGCGATCGGAGCTTTGGTGGCATTCCTGACTCCGGTGTTGGGCAAATCTTCTTCGTCGTCGGAAACTTAGTTGTCAGTTGGCAGTTGGCAGTTGGCAGTTGCCAGTCATCAGTTATCAGTCAACAGTCAACAGTCAACAGTCATCAGTCATCAGTTATCAGTCAACAGTCAACAGTCAACAGTCAACAAATGACTAAAAGCTGGTAAGCTGATACCTGACAACTCACAGGCGACAGCTATCCAACAAATGGAATGGCACGTAAGCGATGCCCAGAGTCTGGGATTAATCGATAACGAAATTGGCGACCACGGTTTTTCAGCGGCGGAGTACGAAATAGTCCGCCGCGTGATTTATGCGACTGCTGATTTTGAGTACAAGTCTTTAATTAGTTTTTCCGATCAGGCTTTGCAGGCTGGGGCGGCAGCTTTGGCTGCTCGGACTACGATCGTGGTAGATGTGCCGATGGTGCAGGTGGGCATTACGCCCCTAATCCAAAATACCTTTGCGAATCCGGTTTACTGTTCGATGGAGGCTTTGACGCGCCCCCAAAAGGAAAGGACGCGGGCGGCTTGGGGGATTGAAACTTTGGCAAAACGCTATCCTGAGGGGATTTTTGTGGTGGGCCAGGCTCAAACTGCTTTGTCGGCGATCGTAGATTTGATTGAATCTGAGGAAATTCGGCCGGCTTTGGTGATTGGGACGCCTTCTGGGTTTGTAGGGGTGGACGTGGCTAAGTCGCGGCTGCACGATTCGATGATTCCTCACATTCGGATTGAGGGCCGCAAGGGCTCTGCGGTGGTAGCTGTGGCTATTGTTAACGGGCTGGTGGATTTGGCTTGGCAAGCTTACGGCCAAGAGGGGAACAGTTGATCGATAAGTTAATTGTCATGAGTCCTGGGATTTTAGATTTTAGATCCCGCTTTCGGCACCCTCTACTTTCACAATAGGTTTTTTCCGAATTTTGTGAACAAATTAAGTTACTTTTTATAACGCGGGATTCTGTGAACCATCATAGATCGTCCTGGACGCATGAGAGTCCAGAAACCGGGTTTGATGGGCGAAAATACACAGGTTGCAGCCACAGATTCGGTAAAAAAACTGCTGATTGAGCGAAGTCTAAACCCGGTTTTTTTGTGGGAGTTCGTAAGTCTTGATAGAGTAGAATTCTCTAGCAAATTAAGGAAATGAGTCGATTGCAAATTCGCGAAGATGACCTCAGAGGTAGAAAGATTGCTGACTTTCTGTGCGAACATCTCGAAAATATGAAGGAGATTACACCACCTGAAAGCATTCATGCTCTTGATTTAGAAGCATTGCGATCGCCCGATATTACTTTCTGGACGGCTTGGGAGGGTGATGAATTACTCGGATGCGGAGCACTGAAAGAACTAGATTCAAGAAGTGGTGAAGTCAAATCAATGCGTACCGCCAAGACTCACCGCCGTAAAGGTATCGCCTCGAAGATTCTTGAACACATCATCAAAGAAGCCGAACGGCGTGCTTACGATTGCCTGAATTTGGAAACAGGGGCTTTGCCTGAGTTCGCCCCCGCACGAGCCTTGTATATACGGTATGGGTTCAAGTACCGAGGCCCCTTCGCGGAATACATTGATGACCCGAATAGCGTGTTTATGACGAAAAAGCTCTAGGAGGGATTTCTCTAAATTGGTATATTTCTTGAAAATCTCGCAATGACGCTTAACTATTATTAGACATCTCCAGAAATTAAGTTTTTGCCGGGGTTTAACTTGCCATCGCTCTTACAAGTGGCGCTTATTTATTAATAATCAGCGGGCGATCGCCTTTTTACATCTCTGCTTGGATTAGTGCGATCGCGGTCTTTTTTTCTGCCTTTTTTAATTTGCTGGCTCATTTCTACAAACAAATCCCTACGCAGATAAGGATAGTCGCTCACCCACACGTCACGGCTGGGAATATAAATATCTGAAACTTTGGCAATTCTGCCTAAATCTTCTTGATTTGACATAATTAACATTAAAGCAGCTTGGCCGGGGGCAATTCCTTGGTGATCTTTCCGCAATGGAGCTCGAAGTGTAGTAGTAAATCCGGTTTTGTCGCCAACTTCCAAGTTGATGCGTGGTTCTAGGTTGTCAACTATTACGAGTTGTCCTTTTTGATTGACTGTTTCTTCTTGACTGGTGATTTCATCTGTAATATATATATCCAAAACTCGTCCTTGCCAAAAACCGCAGTATTTATATTTGCGGCATTCTGCATTCCGCAAACTCGCCCACAAAATAGGCCCCCACAGCCAGTACAAACCAGCTATCAATCCGGTGATTAAAACTAGCGGCCCGACATCGGAACCGGCGAAGTTGTAAACTACCAGGAGGAAAACTACGCTGACTGCAGAGATTAACATTCGCCTCAAAAAATCGGGCGGTTTTCCCCAGATATATTTGTATTGCGCTCCCGTGGCGACGGCGGGAATTAGTTCTTGAAATGTTTCACGGGTTAAGGGAATTAGCATAGGAAGTTCGGCAACGAGCAATGTACGGGATGCAACGGCTGTCTGTTCGGAAGCGGATTAGATTAAGGGATTTAACAGATTTAACGGATTGAGGTTGAAGTCAAAAATCAGAAGTTAGAAGTCAAAAGTTAGAAGTGAGATTAATTCCAGCTTACTAATGACTAATGACTAATGATTAATGACTACAAGATTTTTTCCAGGCCGTAAACGAGCGATTGCAATTCAAGGACTTTGCGTATAGACAGCAAGACTCCTGGCATATAACAAGCGCGATCGCTCGTATCGTGTCGTAAAGTATAGACTTGACCGGCGCCGCCAAAAATTACCTCTTGGTGGGCAATTAAACCGGGTAAACGGATGCTGTGAATGCGAATCCCTTCATCCGCCACTGAACCTCGCGCTCCGGCTAATTTTTCGGTTTCCTCAACTTCTGGCTGATTGAAAGTTTTTCCCATTTCTGCTAGCATTTGGGCAGTTTGAATTGCCGTACCGCTGGGGGCGTCGGCTTTTTGATTGTGGTGCAGCTCGATAATCTCTACGTGTTCAAAATACTGAGATGCCGTGACGGCGGCTTGTTGGAGCAAAACCATGCCGATCGAGAAATTGGGTACGATCAAACACCCAGTGCTAGCTTTATCAGCGAATTCAGCTAAGTTTTCAATTTGCTTGCTGCTCAATCCGGTAGTGCCGACTACTGGGCGAACTCCGTAAGCTATGGCCGATCGCACGTTTTCATAAACAGACGAAGGGTGCGTAAAATCTACCATCACCCCTAACTGCTTTTCCTGAGCTGCTAATACCAGCATTCCTTGCAAGTCGTCTGTGATGGGAACTTCTAACGGGCCGCATCCGGCTAATTCGCCGGCATCGGCGTTGAGGCACTCAGGAGAGCGGTCTACAGCCCCAAATAAGGTCATGTCACTAGCATGGGCGATCGCCTTAATTACTTCGCGGCCCATTTTGCCTGCAGCACCGTTAACAATCACCGGAATCGGAAGTTGATTCGCCATCATCTCAAAAATATCCTGAAAGTTTGATCGACTAAATTTTAACGCTTGTACGAATTTGGGGAAACAAGGAATGAAAGACAGGAGTTGTCGGCAAATCTTCAAAAACCCGGTTCCCATTTGAGAAATACTTTGCCAAATCGAGTAATTAGCTTAAAGAAACTCGGTTGTGGCACAAGTTCTGAAAAAATTACATTCAATCTCATATTAAGCTCAATTCTGTAAGAACAGACTTGTGCAAAGCTAATTTGCACCGACATATTTTTTCTGTGACTGCCAAATTCTCTCGAAATCTTCGATATGTCATGTCTGTCGCAACTGGTCTCAACCTGAGTTATCAAAACCGACGCGTCAGGATTTTGCCTGCAATGCTTGCGGGCGCGACTGTAACTCTGCTGAGTATGGGAGTTCGGCAGTTGGGAGGCCTGCAAAGCTTGGAATTGGGGAGTTTTGACTCGTTAGTGCGCTTGCAGCCAGATTCCGGCCCCGATCCGCGACTGCTGGTAGTGGGAATTTCTGAGGCCGATATTCAAGCTTTGGGGAGATTTCCGATTTCCGACGGCGCGATCGCTCAAACCTTGGCAAAACTGCAAAAGTATCAGCCAAAAGTCATCGGTTTGGATTTGTACCGGGATTTGCCTCAAGCGCCGGGACACGAAGAATTGCTGGCCGCGCTGAAAGCACCGAATGTGGTGGCGATCTATAAATTGAACGATTCAGAAAGTCCGGGAGTGCCTGCGCCCCCGGGGATACCGCCCGCTCGGCTCGGTTTTAACGACTTCGTGCTCGATCCTGATGGCGTTGTGCGCCGCAATTTGCTTTCCGTCTCCCAAGCACAGAAGAATACTGCTTTCTCTTTTTCTGTGCAAGTGGCTTTGTTGTATCTCAAAGACAGAGTGCAGCCGGAAAATAGCCCTGTTCATCCCCACCAAATCAACTGGGGAAAGGCAGAATTTCTGCCTTTAACTGCTAACAGCGGGGGCTATGCAAATCTCGACGCCAAGGGCTACCAAATTCTGCTCAAATACCGGTCTGGGAAGGAGGTGGCGCGACAAGTCAGTATCCGGCAGGTATTGAAGGGAGAAATTGACCCAAGCTGGGTTAAGGACAAGATTGTGTTGATCGGGACGACGGCACCGAGTAGCAGAGACGTGTTTCTGACGCCCTACAGCCCGGTTAAAAAGCAAAGTCCGAAAATGCCGGGGGTGCTGCTGCACGCGCAAATGCTCAGCCAAATATTGAGCGCGGTTTTGGATGGGCGATCGCTCTTTTGGGTGTGGCCGGAATGGGCGGAAATTTTGTGGAACGGTGCTTGGGCGATGGTTGGCGGGGTTTTGGCTTGGCGGATTCACCATCCTGCGAGGGCGGGATTGGCTGGGGGCGCGGGATTGATCGGACTGTTGGGGATTAGTTATGGGATTTTTACTGGGGGTGGGTGGGTACCGTTAGTGTCGCCGACTTTGGGCTTGGTGGTGACTGGTGTGGGTGTCAGCGCTTACAGGAAGCTTTACGATGCTTTTCACGATTCTCTGACGGGTTTGCCCAACCGGGATTTGTTCGTGGATTGCCTGGGGCGGGCGATCGCCAATACTAGGGGCCGCCGCAGCTATCTGTTTGCGGTGCTGTTTCTGGATTTAGACAGGTTTAAGGTGATTAATGATTCTTTGGGTCATTTGGTGGGGGATGAACTGCTGATGGCGGTGGTGCTGCGGTTGAGGGCGATTATTGGCCCCGGGGATACTGTGGCGCGGGTGGGGGGCGACGATTTTGCGATTTTGGTGAGGAATATTGATGTTGACAGTGCTGTGGATTTGGCCGCTCGAATTCACCAAGCTTTAATTGTGCCTTTTGAGTTGAAGGGGCAGGAGGTGTTTGTGACTGCGAGCATCGGAATTGCGCTGGGGGGCGAACCCGGTGCTACTGTCAGGGAACAGCCCGAACACTTGCTACGGGATGCCCACACGGCGATGTACCGGGCGAAGGCTTTGGGAACGGGAAGGTATCAGGTGTTTAATGCTTCGATGCACGCTTTGGCGGTGGAGAGGTTGCAGTTGGAAACTGATTTGCGGATGGCCCTCAAGCGTCAGGAGTTTTTGCTGCACTACCAGCCGTTTGTATCTTTGGCAAGCGGGAGGATTATTGGGTTTGAGGCTTTGGTGCGTTGGCAACACCCGCTGCGGGGTTTGATTCCGCCCATGAAGTTTATTCCGGTGGCTGAGGAAACGGGGGCAATTGTGCCGCTGGGTGAGTGGGTGTTGGAGGAGGCTTGCCGGCAGTTGGGGCTTTGGGAGGGAATGTTTGATTTCGATCAACCTTTGATTATGAGTGTAAATTTGTCGGGAAAGCAGTTTGCCCAGCCGGATTTGGTCGATCGTATTCAGGTGATTTTGGAAACAACTGGTTTGAGTCCGGAGAGTTTGAAGTTGGAGATTACTGAGAGTGTGGTGATGGATGATGTGGAGTCGGCGATCGCGGTTTTGAAGCAGATGAAAGGGTTAAATGTCAAGTTGGGAATTGATGATTTTGGCACTGGTTATTCGTCGTTGAGTTATTTGAGTCGGTTTCCTACGGATACTTTGAAGGTTGATAAGTCGTTTGTGGGGCGAATGGAGCTCGAAAGCGAGGGGGAGAATGTGGCGATCGTGCGGACGATTGTGGCGCTGGCTCACGCTTTGGGCATGGATGTGATTGCTGAGGGTGTGGAGACGGCGGCACAATTAGCTAAGTTGAGGTCGATCGGCTGCGAATACGGTCAGGGTTATTTTTTTGCTAAGCCGTTACCGAGCGAGGCTGCGACTGCTTTGATGGCTTCTCGGCCGCAGTGGTAGTTGTGGGTTATTAGTTATTAGTTATTGTACGTTAGAGCTAAAATTGAAAGTTGAGCGGGTTCCCAAAGCAGCTCTCTAATCTGTTGGATGCTAAAAGTAGTGTTATCTAAACAAACATAAAGCTGAAAGAACTTGTCAGCCATCTCGTTATCGCTCCGGGAAAATTAACGGAGTATGCTCTTAATTTAGATAACGCTGTCGGTAGCAATAAAGCTGTAATATTTCAGCGTCCTTTAGGATTTCATCAATAAAACTATGACTTACTGTTAGCACATATTTCAACTAAAACTCTTGATGCTGAAGCAGTTTTAGGACTAAACGACAAACACGGACAGCGCTATACTGTAGACTTGGAAATTGTGCACAGGGACAGCAGGGGATTGTCCGTACAGGTTGGATCGTAGAACCGGGTAGTAATGGGGCGAGACTGGTAACACTATTCGTTCGGAGGTAAGCACGATCGTGCCAGAATTATTTGATGTAGTCGAATTGTTAGTAACATTGCCTGAATCTAATTTACACCTAGGTGTTAGAGGGGCTATTGTAGATTGTTATGATGATGGAAATTACGAAGTAGAATTTAGCGATCGCTCTGGCGAAACGATAGCTTTGTGTACTCTGTCTGCGGAGCAGTTTTTAGTTGTTTGGAAGTCGAAACAAAGGCGTTGGTTGTCTGTATCTGAGCTATTAGCTGCGATGGTTGGACGTTTGTCAGACGAACGTCAGATACAAGTTTTAGAGTTGGCGCGTTCTTTGTGTGGGAGATAGTCTGTTTTTGGCGGCGTTTTGAGAGGAATCACACAAACTCTGCACTTGGACTTCCAGGTTGCCGATCGACTGTTGTCCACCTATATGTCACAATAAACAAGCAATTATTATATTTTGAGTTATCCTGTGAGTCCTACTGCCGAAGTCAGCAATACCCTAAATGCGGGCGTTCTACCAACCGTTACCGCTACCCCAGCCCGCCGCGCTGTTTTTCCCTTCACTGCGATTGTTGGCCAGGAGGAGATGAAACTGGCGCTGCTGTTGAATGTCATCGATCCCAAAATTGGCGGGGTGATGATTATGGGCGATCGAGGTACTGGTAAATCTACCACAATCCGCGCTCTCACTGACTTGCTGCCGGAAATTGAGGTGGTGGCTGATGATCCTTTTAACAGTCATCCCAGCGATCCAGATTTGATGAGCGATGAGGTGCGCGATCGCACTTTATCTCAAACTGACATTAAAATCGCGCGCAAGAAAGTTCAAATGGTAGACTTGCCTCTGGGCGCTACCGAAGACCGAGTTTGCGGTACGATCGACATCGAGAAAGCTTTGTCGGAAGGAGTTAAAGCTTTTGAACCCGGTCTTTTAGCTAAAGCTAACCGCGGCATTCTTTACGTTGATGAAGTCAATTTGCTCGACGATCATTTAGTCGATGTTTTGCTCGACTCGGCCGCCAGCGGTTGGAATACTGTTGAAAGAGAAGGCATTTCGATCCGTCACCCCGCTAAGTTTATTCTAATCGGTTCCGGGAATCCAGAAGAAGGAGAATTGCGGCCGCAGTTGCTCGATAGATTCGGGATGCACGCAGAAATTCGGACTGTGAAAGACCCGAATTTAAGAGTGGAAATTGTCGAACAGCGATCGAGTTTTGACCAAAATCCAGCGGAGTTTCTGGCGAAATACCAGCGCGAACAAGATGAAATGCAGCAGAGGTTGGTGGAAGCCCAGGAAAGATTGAAATCGGTAACTATCGATCGAGAGTTGCGGGTAAAAATCTCCCAAGTTTGCGCTGAATTGGACGTAGACGGGCTGCGGGGCGATTTGGTGACGAATCGGGCTGCGAAAGCTTTCACGGCTTTGGAATGCCGCACTGAGGTGACTGTGGACGATATTCGCCGGGTGATGACTCTGTGTTTGCGGCACCGGTTGCGGAAAGACCCGCTAGAATCAATAGATTCGGGGTATAAAGTGACTAAAGTGTTCGATCGGGTATTCGGCCTAGAAACAACGGAGGGGTAATTAATAATTGGTAATTGGTAATGGGTGGTGAGGAAACATTTCCCAAATTTTTAATGCCTCCTTCCCCATTTCCAATTACTAATTCGGGCAATGGAAAAACGAATTTTAGGATTAGATCCCGGTTTAGCAAATCTCGGCTATGGGGCAATTTGCTGTCAAGTTGTCCCTGGCAAGCAAGATGAAAACTTTGTTTCCATGATTGATTGCGGCGTCATACAAACAACGCCTAAACAGGAAATGGGACAGCGGTTGAAAACAATTTACGATGATTTGCACGAGGTAATTGAACAGATTAAACCTGATGTAGCAATTGCCGAAAAACTGTTCTTTTACAAGATGGGAAATACCATACTTGTAGCGCAAGCGCGGGGCGTTTTGACGCTAGTATTGGCGCAGCGTGGAGTGCCGTTATTCGAGTTTACGCCGGCTCAAATTAAGCAAGCTTTGACCGGGCGCGGTAATGCGGATAAATCTGAAGTGCAAGAGGCCGTGGCGCGGGAGTTAGAGTTGGCTTATATTCCGAAACCCGACGATGCGGCGGATGCTTTGGCGGTGGCTTTGACTGGTTGGTACGATGATGATATTTGTCCGAAGAAAATACAGTTGGAAACAGGAAAAATTTGAGGCAATATCAAATCATGGGCAAATTAAGCACAAATCCGGGCAAGACATCTTCTCCCGATAAACTTACAGGAAATTGTACAATCTCTACTTCGCGAGAAGGGCGATAAATTTCTACTTGTTCGTCTTGAGGATTAATTAGCCAACCCAAGCGTAAACCACTGTTTAGATACTCCTGCATTTTCTCCTGCAGCGGCCGCAGCGGGTCTGTGCGCGAGCGCAATTCTATGACAAAATCAGGACAAATCGGCGGAAATTTCTCTTGTTGTTCATCCGTTAAAGCAGACCATCTTTCCAAGCTAACCCAAGCCGCATCAGGCGATCGATCGCCATTATTAGGCAACCGAAAAATTGTTGAAGAACTAAACACTCTTCCTAGCTGCGTTTGTTGATTCCACATCCAAACCAAGCCAATTAAATCGGCTTCTCGATTGCCGCTGACTCCGCCTACTGGTGACATAATGATAATTTCTCCTTTAGCAGTCCGTTCAAATTGCCAATCTCGATTCATCTGGCATAAACGGTAAAACTGTTCATCTGTTAGTTCGACAGTATCTAAGTTTAAAGTAACTGTTGTCATTGTATTATCTCTCCTCTCTTCTCTTCTCTTGAGTCCGCGTCGGCGGACTTCGTTTGACAAGAAGCGATTTCAATCGCGGATTTATCTAAAATCGCTAATCTATTTTAGCGCCATTTTTTGCCGATCGCGATTAGGACGATCGCACTCAACACACTCAACACAAATCCCACACCCATACTCAACCCAAAAACCACCTTCGCATCTATCGGATTTTGGGGGGGTTTAATTTGGCCTGCATAAACGCTGGCTGCTACTCCGCTAGTGGCAATTCCCACACCAGCCGCTGCAATTGTAACATTTAAAGCGTGATCGCTCTTAGCCCTCTCAATCTCACTAATCCCTTCAATCGTCTGAATTGCATTTTCTAGCAATCTCAACTCCGCACTCAAACTCCTGTTATCGGCTTCCACTTGCCAGACATACCTCTCCTGGGCAAAATCGCTGAAACTTTTCATAAATTTGAAAGCTTTCGGACCGCTTCCCATTTTCTCGCCGATAGTTTTCAGGCGTTTATCATAATTTTTGAGATTAGTTTTAATTGTATTTTCTTTTTCTCCCAATCGGCTTATTTGATTAGCATAAACAGAAAAAATTGTCCGCGAATTAACTAAACTTTGCTGCAATTCTTTCAGGTCAATTTTAGGCGCATTTACCTGTGCCGGGAGTCGATCGACAATTTGTTGAATTTTCTCTGGATAGCCTTTGAGTTCCGCTTTAAGTGGGCGACTTTGAGTGTAAGCCCAAATCACTTTATTGCGGTAGGCAAATAATTGGAGAAAATGCGGATAAAGTTTAGTAAGTTTTTCCTTGGTAACATCGAAAGATTCTCCTGAGTTGTGAGGAAACAAGCAAATTAAGACATGATAATTTTGACCGATATTGCCCATATCTCCCGGCGGTAGCCACAATTCATAAAAATCAGCACCTAAAAATTGCCCGTCGGCTTTTAAGTCTCTTTCCCATTTAGCATTCGGGACTAAATTAAGTTGGCTGTAGCAAGTTTGAGCTGTTTTTAAGGCGTCTTGGTCATTAGCGGTCAATTGTCCCGAAACCAGCAAACTTTGACCGATGGTAGCCGATGGGTTGACGCGGGAGATTACTTCTTTTTTCAGCGATTCTAAACAGTCGATTTCTTTGGGTTTAAATTTATTGTATTCGTCAACTTCTACGCCGGAAAAGTTGAATAGTGCCGCATAAGTATCGTTTAGTTTGACGGGATAGGAATACCCATCGAGATTAAACTCAAATTTTTCTACTTGTTTGTCGCCGAGTAACTCGATATAATCAGCAGTTTCAGTTTCAGCTTGTTTGAGTTGTTCTAGCTGTGTCGCAGAGATTTTATCGCCATAAATTTTTTGCCAAAACAGTTGACGGTTTTGGCTAATTTTTTCCTCATCTTGCCCCATACCCTGTGCCAAATCGTACACAAATAAATCGACAGTCGGGTAGATTAGCTTATTCTCGTTACTCATGAAAAAGACCGTCTGCTATTGACGATAAGATTGTATCTCGACTTGCTTGCACTGAATCCTTAGCTTTTAAAATTTTCCCTAATAATTTTTTCAACCCGCGCGGCTCAATTTTTGAATCCATTTTATCGAGAAGTTCCGGCAAATTTAGCTTTGTCAAATCGCTGTTGTCCCTTGCGGTGTTAGGAGTTTCGGTGCTAGTAGTGTTGTTTATTTCAGATTCAGCATTCGGCGGAAATCCTTTGCTGCGCTGGCTGCTGTGTGTCACCAACCAACCATAAGCTTTTTCATAAGCAACTAGCAGAGGAGGATGTAATTCCGCCAGTCTTTCGATATCGATAATTGTCAAAGTTTCATCTATTTTATTGCACTCTGATTGAACTGTGACGGGCAAAGGTTCAGTTTGTTGGACTAGCGCCACAATAAAAGCTTTGAAAATCTCGTCTTGCGTGTCGTTCATAATCCGGTGATAGTAAAGGCAGCCCAGTAGTAGGGATGCTGATAGGGTCGATCTAATTCCATTGTAGCCAACTCTTGCCGATTGCTTTTGAAGAATCGGCGCAAGCTAACTTCAACTTCAGAAAGTTCGGGGCTGTTTGCCGAAATATTGTTAATTTCCCCTTGATACCAGGCGGCTAAATCTTCGCGGGTGGCTTCTCGCAGCCATTTTTGAGCATTTCTTAAAGCAACGGGCGCCGACTCGCCGGCTTCTTGCCACTGTCGGTAAAAATAAATCATTAATAACGCACTCGCACCGGATTCTACGGGCCACAGGGTACTGACGACACAGCCAACTCCCGCGCGCATAAAACCGCTAGTCAATCCTACATATTCGGCGAGAATTGTTTGTTTGTCAGTCAATGCGGTTTCGCAGGCGGGAAGGCAGATTAATTGGTAGTTGCTGAGGTCATGTTTGATAATTTCTCTGACAGTCAATCGGTGGTTGCCGCTTAAGTATAAAGTTGATTCTAGAGGATTATCAAAATTATAGCTGCCGTGGCCGGTGAAGTGAAAAACATCGTGCGGCTGCTGCAATAATCTTTCGACTTCATCGAGGGTGGCTGCGTCTTCTCCCAGTCGGGTAGACTTGTCGAACATTCGGCAAATAATTTCCGATTCGATTTCGGCGGCGGGGAGAGGGGCGAATGTTTTTTCTTGGCCGTTTTTATCGATACTTACGCTGTGGGGATTTTCGATGCTGAGGATGGCTATAGTCCCAGTATTCAAAGTCCCCCTTCTTAAGGGGGATTTAGGGGGATCTGAACTTGGAGGTAAGCCAGAGATTTCGGCTGGGTTTTCAGGTTTTTGATCCCCCCTAACCCCCCTTAAGAAGGGGGGGACAAGAGTGTTCAATGTATCTTCGGATGGGGGGACTGACTCATTCAAAGTCCCCCTTCTTAAGGGGGATTTAGGGGGATCTGAACTTGGAGATAAACGAGAGATTCCGCTAAACCGATGTTGCAAATTAATCCCAACTGCCGCGCTAGGCAAATAACAAACCACAAAATCACGACTAAACAAAGCATGAATTGGGAAGCGGTGCAAGTCCCGGTGAGGAATCAGGATTAAGTCGCTAATCCCCTCTAATTGCTGTTCAATGAAATCTAGTTTCAGAATTTCCTTGAGTCGGGCAAATTTACTTGCCATTCCCCCACGCCAAGGATGATTTTGTTGGCTTGTTTTCTCCTGAGATTGATAATCGGTGTATTGTTGATTCCACTCCTTCACCCATTCTTCAAATTTATCGGGAAAATCGCTGAAACAGTTTTCGGGAGACAACAAGCCATAGGATTTAATGATGAATGTTGTCAGGGCTGCGTCGCTGAGATGCCAGTAAATCGCCGCTGTTGTGGGATTGAGAAGTTGCTGAATTTGTGAGTGAGTGACTGTCTCTTCTGTTTGGTAAGGGGGAGTTGGTAAGGCATTCAGCAGCCAAGATAAGCAGACATTTTTATCGGTTTCTGCTGTTGCTAAGGCTTCGGGAAATTGTCCCGACTGCATAAATATATTTACCGTTAAATGTTCAAACCTAACTAATTTGTCGGTGAGTTGCTGTTGGGTGAGTTGGGAATAGTTTTGCTCTTTCAGCAGACGCTGCAATAAATTGGTTGCATCTCGCTGTAGTTTATTGGCTTGTTCGGTTTTTTTGGAAGCAAGTAATTTTTTGATTAAATCCTGCAAAAGTTCAAGATGCAGTTTCAGGAAACGATCTTTAGTTAGAGTTGTGAGGGCTTCTTTGTAGCTAACATCGGCTTTAGCCCAACACTCATTGGAGTTGGAAGAATTAAGTTTTCCTTCATTGTAATGAGCATTTCCTAGCGCTTGATGCAATAATCCATATCCTTCGGGGTAGGTGTTTTTTTTGCAATACTCTAAGCCTGCTTCTCATGTTAATACTTGCCCTTCATAGTCGCGCTGTTTCAGGTTGTGAGTTAAGAGAGTTCTTATTACTGGTGGAGAATTAGGGAATTGTCCCTGTAATATTTCATAAACTGCCTGCTTGTATCTAGGTGCTTTTTTGACTGCGATACTCCGATTCATCCAGGCTTCATGAACATCTGGTTTGATTTCTAAGGCTTTGTCGTAGGAGAAGATCGCCTCTTCAACTCTGCCTAAATTACCCAGTGCAATGCCCCGATTGTACCAGGCTTCGTGATCATCTGGTTTGAATTCTAAGGCTTTGTCGTAGGAGGCGATCGCATCTTCAACTCTGCCTAAATTACTCAGTGTATTGCCCCGATTGTACCAGGCTCCGTGTAAATCAGGTTTGATTTCTAAGGCTTTGTCGTAGGAGGCGATCGCCTCTTCTAGCCTGCCTAAATTATTCAGTACAACGCCCCGATTGTACCAGGCTCCGTGTAAATCAGGTTTGATTTCTAAGGCTTTGTCGTAGGAGGCGATCGCATCTTCCAATCTTCCTAAATTACCCAGTGCAACGCCCCGATTGTACCAGGCTTCGTGATAATCAGGTTTGATTTCTAAGGCTTTGTCGTAGGAGGCTATCTCTTCTTCTAATCTTCCTAAATTACCCAGTGCATTGCCCCGATTGTACCAGGCTTTGTGATAATCTGGTTTGAATTCTAAGGCGTTGTCCCAGGAGGCTATCGCATCTTCCAATCTTCCTAAATTACCCAGTGCAACGCCCCGACTGTACCAGGCAACGTGATAATCAGGTTTGAATTCTAAGGCTTTATCTAAAGATGCAATTGCCCCTTCAGAATCCCCTAAATCATATTGCTCTAAACCCCGAACGCACCAAGCCTCAGCCGCTCGATCGCCAACCTCATCCCCCTCAACCGAAGCTAGCGGAAACTCAACCAAAATCTCCCTACCAAAATTCCCCGCGCACTCTCCCAATTCCCCGATCGCAACTCTACCCAACAACTCCAACCTGCGCGCCAATTCCTGAAGCGATACCACCGCATCCGCAGACGCTGTACTCCCCTGCGCGCCCGCCAACAATCGAGCCTCAAACCTCCGCAACCAAGCCGCAAAATCACCATTTTTAATGCGTTTTGCGATTAAGAATTCCGCAACATCCCCTCTTCCCCAGCCCTGATTCACCCCTTCGAGAAGTTCCATGAACTTCGCCCCGTATTCCGCATCAGTGAAAGTTGGAGGAACCCCCCTCAGTCCCCCCTTAGTAAGGGGGGAAGCAAGATTTGTTTCCTCTTCCCCCCCTTTACCAAGGGGGGACCAGGGGGGGTTAAAATCCTGGGAAAAAGTGCGGAACACCCGCTGAATTAATTGTTTGAGGAATCGCCATATTTTACCGAACATTGGGGAGATTTTGAGGCGGTTGATTTTTTTGATTGTAGCAACAATTGCCGGGATTCGTCGTCAGTCCGATAGTCCGCCAGAGGTTGAAAAGGCGATTCGGATTTGTCGTTAGTCCCATACTCCGCCAGGGGTTGAAACCCCTGTCTCATAGCGAAAGTCCTCTGAAAGAGGACTGAAGATGTGCACAATGTCAATTAAGGGTGACATTTTGAAAATTGTTAATTACCATTGAAATTCTTCTCATCAGTCCTCTGAAGAGGACTTCAGCTATGAGACGGGGGTTTCAACCCTCGTCGGACTTCGCAACATCGCAATCTAACATTTTGAACATGATTAATTAGCCTTTAAATCCTTCTCATCAGTCCTATGCAAGAGGACTTCAGCTATGAGACGGGGGTTTCAACCCTCGTCGGACTCCGCTATGAGACGGGGGTTTCAACCACATTGAACTATTGCACCAGTGATAAAATTCAAACAATCAATGCCAACCCCAATCAAAAAAATGCTATAATATCAACTTTAATTGCTAAAATTATCCCGCCAGCAGAGAACACAGGAAAATAATATGGTGATTATTACCTCCCAACAAATTGCCCAATTTCGCTCACAATTAGCCGAATATCCCGAAGCCCTAAAAGCCCTAGACGCAATCGAAGATTGCGAAGGTAACATCGAAGATGCAGCGATATCTCTAGCAATTCAAGCCGGACAAGAACCGAATATATCAGAAAATTGGTTAGACGGATTGGCCAAAAGATGCCGCGTTGCTATCTGCAAATCAGAGGTTAAAGAAGAGTTGACAAACGGACAATTGAATGCAGCATTTAGAGATTTAGTTGCAGCCAAAATTTGCCCTGATATTTTGGTGACTTCGGTGATTATTTATGTATTTAAAACTGGGGTGAATGAGTTTTGCGAGCCTCTCGAATATAAACTGTAAAGCCATAGCTGCATTTAAAAATTAGGTGAAGCGAAGCTATCCCGAAGGGTAGGGAATCGCCCTCATTTCTCAAAACATGATACAACGAGGCGATCGCAACTCTTCTCTACCCCTTTGCACTACTGTACCCAGCCGACCTCAAATCCGGCGACAAACCCAAAGATTTCCCCAGCAAACGAGCAAGTTGCACTAAAAAATTAGCAGTATCTTCGTCACCTTCGCGCGCCATTGAAGCCGATATCTGGATTAGCATTTGCACAAATCCCGCATCAATTAAATCGGAACGCGAACTCAAAACCTCTGGCTCTTGACCGTTGGGACAGGTAAGCACTCGCTCGATTAAGTTCAAATAAGCCTCTTGGCGTTCTGGATTCATTTTGGCAGAAGCTCTACAGTAAATAATTTATTATTACGTTTAACTCAGTCCTGTCAATCAGGCGATCGAATAAGCGATCCCCGTTTTTACTCTAGAAACTCCATTCAGTCAGGAATAGACAGAAGCTTAAAGAAAATCTTAAGTTTCTCCATGCTAGTTTAGTCGAGGTAAGCTGCCCCGATGCGCCCCCTAAAATTCCAGCTAAGCTGCGCCAATAATAACCCTAAGATTCAAGGGAATTAAGAATATACAAAATGAAAATAGGAATATTTTTAGGAAATCTAGGAAACCCCGCCATCTACTATCCCAAACTTGCCACAATTACCGGCGGAGTCGCGGCGAGTATTTTTCTTTGCCAATTATTGCAATGGCAATCACAAAAGTCCAACTCCGGCGAATGGGTAAAAACCAACAGCAGCGAAATTGAAAAAGCCACCGGTTTGAATAACGAAGAACAAGAACTCGCGAGACGCCTGCTCAAAGTGCGATCGCTCCTGAAAGAAAAATTAACAAATCCCAACACGGACACCCTAGAACTCTGGGCGGACATTGACGCTTTCGAGGAAAAACTCAATAACTTTTGGACACCGAATCCGCCAGATATTATAACACCGATAAGTCGCGAAAACAACAATCACCCTGTAGAAATTTTCCGCGAAACATCACCCCCAAATCATGTAGTTAAAACCGACAAATATTTCGGGCAACCCCGCCAGCAAATAGCCGTTGCTGTCACTCCGAATTACCGATTTAGCGGCCCTTGGAATTCCCAAGAACAACTGCACAACTTTCAGCGAGCTTTAGAAGCATATGCTCAAGAGCGCAACTTAGGATTTGGCAATCCTTCTGGATGGGCATTTAAAATTATTGACAGCATGACAAAAGGCTTAACCTCGACTTTTTGGGATGAATTTATCGCCGGAATCCCTTTAGGAGAAAGTCAGAAAGTCAAGCGGGATTGGGAAATCGAGCCGGAAGTGCCTTATCCTGCCTTTGAAGAGGAGCGAATTCAGTATTACGTGCACAAAGGCGAACCGCTGGAAGCAGCAGTCTCTAAAGCCCGTGCTGATTTGAGAAACCCGGTTTTGGGCAAAGATTTGTGGGAGGGATTTCTGCGAAAGTGCGATCGCATTGCTGATGATGCACTCAAAGCCAAAAACCAGGGCGTTGACACACCATATCTGCCCTCTTCCTTCAACGAAAAACCTCAAATCACCAAGGATAGCGTAATGCGGAAATTAGGGGCGATCGCACCTCAATTTGCCTTAAATCAATCCACATCTGAAATAGTTCCTGAACCGCCAAACCTCGAACTAAAAGAGCCACCAACCGCCACCGAAATCCCCAGTATTTCCTCTTTGCAAAAAGCTTACCAAACTCCTCTCGGTCGAAGTCTTGTTGAAAAACAAATCGCTGCCAACCCCGACTGGGGCTACGAAATAGTTGACGGTGAAATCGTAGAATCTATCCCTTTTTAATGAGGCTGATATGAAACGAATTAGCAATATCAATCCGCTGGGAGAAGAGCGACCAAATCCTTCTGAGGAAGAGAGAGAAAAACTGCGGGGGGAAAGGTTGCAGCGAGAAAGAGATGAAGCATATCAAATGTTAATTGAACTCTGCAATTTGGGCGAATATGACATGGCCGAGCAGTTGGCAAATCGACATTTTAATTGGGGTTATGAAATAGTTGATGGGATTGTGATGGAAAGGATAGATTAGGTTTGTTGTCACCAGACGATTGAAATCGCGTCTAGTTTCATGGGCAGGCAAGAGGCCCACTCCCCAAGAAACTTGATATGTTGTGGAACAGGCATCTTGCCTGTTCCTAAGAATATGGGCCGGCTCTCCGGCCTACCCCACAAGAAACTTGATATGTTGTGGAACAGGCATCTTGCTTGTTCCTAAGAATGGTGTAAGTGGACTACCGCAATCTCTATGTTAGAATTTTAACTAAAACTTTAATAACTATTAAAATATGAAGACAACTATTAATGACAAAAACCTAACGTTAGCAGAAGTACACCGTCTGTTCGGCTTTCAAAAACAGTACACTAACTCATTTACTTCTCTGTTATCCCTTGAAGATATCACAGAACACGAACAGCAGGAAATTATACAAATTAGGGATGACTTCGATGACTACATTTCAACGGATCGAGTTTCTAAAGGATTGGTAAAAGCTCTGACTACCTTTCCCTTAATGCGATTGGCTGGCTTCTACCGCCGCCCGATTAAAATTAGTTTAGAACAAGACCTCGCCGAAATTAGCATTGAAGAGGAAGATACTATCATTAAAGGACGGTTTGATATCTTAGCTGTCAACAGGATAAAACCGATCAGAAGCGATACATATTTTTGGGTTTTGGTTATTGAAAGTAAGAATTCTGGAATCAACGCATTGATGGGTTTATCCCAATTGCTAACCTATGCTTATCAAAATTTAAAATATCAAGACACAATCTGGGGTTTAACAACAAACGGAATGCACTATCAGTTCGTCAATATTCAGGGGGGCAATAACCCAACCTATCAACTAATGCCTTTGCTAAACCTGATGGAGTCCGACTCTTCAATTTTGTTGCTGCAAGTGTTAAAAGCTATTTGCAAACTATAAAAAAAGAGGCAGGGAAAATTCCCCGCCTCCAATCTGCAATGACTGTTAACCTAAAATTTAGATTAGCCAGCCAATACTTTTTAGTAGCCTCTGGTGTTAGGCTTGTGGACGATGAAGCTCAGCACTTGGCACTGCTTCACGTTGTCAAAACCCATGACGCGGATGTAGCAACTAGGATTATCTTGACGGCAAGCTTGAACTTCTGTCATGATTTCTTGGACGCTGCGAGCACCAAACAAAGGCAGCTTCCACAGAGTCCAATAGCGCATTTCAGCGGCAGAGGTTTCGTTGAATTCTACGCCGGGAATGTAGCCTTGATCCAGGATGTACTGGAGTTGCTTGGCAATTTGCGCGTCTGTCAGGGGGGGCAAATAGGACAGAGTTTCGTAACGACGCTCTTTAGGTAAAGTCTTCATTTGTTGTATCTCTAAGGTGTGTGTTCGATCGCACTTGTCGATCGATTAACTCGACAAATTATCCAGATTCGGTTCAGAATCTATTGATGTTTCAGGATTACTGCTAGGAACAGACCAATTAAGTTGCGTAGTTCGCTCTAAATGCTGGCGTCTGTGTTCCATATTCGCCTGTTGAATGTTAGTGCGAACCATTTCAGGCAAAAAATCTGTCACATCCTGTGCCAGAGATTCTCGCACAGTCATGATCCGAAATCCCAAATCTTGATTTTCCAACAACAATTCTTGAATGTAAGCTTCTCCATCTTGGATTTTGCCCGTTGAGGAAAAGTTGCTCAACCAGATTGCCACAGGAGGATTGGTCTCGCTCAACTGAGCGACCACAACCCGCACGGATTGATAGGTTAGGTAACTTGCCAGCACCTTAGCGGTGTCTTTCGCAACTTGTTTGAGATCCATTTTTGACCCCAGCTCCCTCAAATTTTAGATTTTGGATTTTAGATTTTGGATGCAAACTTACTGGTAAATCTTCTTCAAAGATAAAGACTCCACAGCAAGTTTGCTACCTAAAACCTAAATTCTCAAACCCAAAATCATCAAACGGTATCCATTGCCTCGAACTCAAACTTGATTTCTTTCCAGAGTTCGCAAGCAACAGCCAGTTCAGGAGACCATTTGCAAGCTTCGCGAATTACGTCGCCGCCTTCGCGCATCAAGTTGCGACCTTCGTTACGAGCTTGGACGCAAGCTTCCAAAGCAACGCGGTTAGCAGTTGCACCAGGTGCATTACCCCAAGGGTGGCCCAAGGTGCCGCCGCCGAACTGCAAGCAGGAGTCGTCGCCGAAGATTTCCACCAAAGCCGGCATGTGCCAGATGTGGATACCACCAGATGCAACCGGCATGACACCGGGCATGGAAGCCCAATCTTGGGTGAAGTAAATACCGCGGCTGCGGTCTTCTTCGATGTGGTCTTCGCGCATCAAGTCTACGAAGCCCATCGTGATGCCTTTTTCGCCTTCGAGTTTGCCCACAACTGTACCGGAGTGCAGGTGGTCGCCGCCGGACATCCGCAAGCACTTGGCAAGCACGCGGAAGTGGATACCGTGGTTTTTCTGACGGTCGATAACTGCGTGCATGGCGCGGTGGATGTGCAGCAAAATACCATTGCGGCGGCACCATTTAGCCAAGGTGGTGTTAGCAGTGAAACCACCTGTCAGGTAGTCGTGCATGATGATGGGGGTTTTGATTTCCTTAGCGAACTCAGCCCGCTCCATCATTTCTTCGCAGGTGGGGGCAGTTACGTTGAGGTAGTGACCCTTGACTTCGCCGGTTTCTGCTTGAGCTTTTTCAATAGCTTCTTGAACGAACAAGAAACGATCGCGCCAGCGCATGAACGGTTGCGAGTTGATGTTTTCGTCGTCTTTGGTGAAGTCCAAACCGCCGCGCAGAACTTCGTAAACGGCACGGCCGTAGTTCTTAGCAGACAGACCCAATTTGGGCTTAATTGTACAGCCCAGCAAAGGACGGCCGTACTTGTTCAATTTGTCCCGCTCAACGGTAATACCGTGAGGAGGGCCTTGGAAGGTTTTCAGGTAAGCAATGGGAATCCGCAAGTCTTCCAACCGCAGAGCGCGCAGAGCTTTGAAACCGAACACGTTACCGACCAAAGAGGTCAGCAAGTTGGTGACGGAACCTTCTTCAAACAAATCCAAAGGATAAGCAATGAAGCAGATGTACTGGTTGTCTTCACCGGGAACTGGCTCGATGTCGTAGCAGCGACCTTTGTAGCGGTCGAGGTCGGTCAGGAGGTCAGTCCACACAGTTGTCCATGTACCTGTGGAAGATTCAGCAGCTACAGCAGCGCCTGCTTCTTCAGGGGGTACTCCCGGCTGCGGTGTTACCCGGAAAGCCGCCAAAACATCTGTATCCTTTGGGGTGTAGTCCGGCGTGTAATACGTTAGTTTATAGTCTTGAACTCCGGCTTTATACCCAGCCTTTGATTGAGTTTGGGTTTGCGCGTAAGCCATATCTCGCTTCCTAGTATTCGCTTAATTTTTTTGCCCGATCGCAGGCTGTTAAAAATATATCAATAAAATGGCGATCTCAAATTTTAATATTCTTTTAATCATCATAAGTATTATTTATTTTGCTTTACATTAGGCAAATATTTGTAACATATCTTATGAAAAGCCCGCCGCGAAGGATGCAGGAGGAAAGGCTGGGGATCGCAGAGCGGCGAGGAATTTCGCTCGCTCGAAAGATATGGTGCAGCGAGCCGAACAGCGGATCAATACGGTTTATGTAAAGAATTTAATACTTAAAAATCAGAATTAGTAACGAGTAATGAGCCACGGCTAAGTAGTTAGAAATACCTAAAGTTGTGGATTGCTGTTGAGATCGATCTCAACAGCAATCCAGTATGCAATCTAAAATCCAAAATCCAAAATCTAAAATCTAAAATCCCGTGACTTCCAGACCGTCAACTCAAAAATCGACAGCATACCACATAATATGGACAGGACTTGTGCAGCAAGAGCAAGCTCGTTTCTCAAACCAAATCCGTCGTTACAGCCATTTAACCTCGCTGAAAACCGGGTTCCTGCGTTAGCTGCGCGTAAGTCTAGTATGGATATTTAGCCCCATTTTTACTCTGGTTGTGCCTCACCCCTCTTCAAAAGCCGTTCACTGCATCAATCCAGATTGCCCAAGGCCCTACCCTCAGACTTGGGGCAACAATTTTTGTCATAGTTGCGGGGCTCCCCTGCGGCTAAAAAATCGCTACGTGCCTGTAGAAAGCCTCGGTTCCGGGGGTTTTGCAGCGATTTTCACAGTTTGGGACACAGAAACTCAAACCGATCGCGTCCTGAAAGTGTTGCTCGAAACTTCCGCGAAAGCCCTGAAGCTGTTCGAGCAAGAAGCTTGGGTTTTGGCACGTTTGCGGCACCCAGGCGTCCCGAGAGTCGAGCCTGACGGTTATTTTCACGTCCAAACGCAAAATTTTGCAGGCGGGGATGAAAATCCTGCGGCGAAGCGGCTGCCTTGTTTGGTAATGGAAAAGATTCACGGCAAAACTTTAGAAGAGGTTCTCGACGAGCACCCTCAGGGTTGTCCGCAGGAATGGGTGTTTAGTTGGCTGAGTCAAGCTGTGGAAATTTTAGAGGAGTTGCACAGGTGTCAGATTATTCACCGCGACATTAAACCCTCAAATTTGATGCTGCGAGACCCGGAATCGCCCCAAGTTTTGCTAAGCAAGGGTTTGGGCGGACTGCAATTGGTGACGATCGACTTTGGGGGAGTTAAACAAATGGGCGGTGTCGAATCGGTGGGGAAAGATTCTCCGAGTTCGACGCGGTTGATTTCGCCCGGGTACAGTCCCCCGGAACAAATTGTGGGTGGTGGCGTGGTGCCGGCGACGGATTTTTATGCCCTCGGGCGAACTTGCATTCACTTGCTGACGGGGAAGTATCCGGCGGAAATTGAAGATCCGATGACGGGGGAGTTGCGGTGGCGCCACATTGTATCTGTGAGTCCGGCTTTGGCGAATTTGTTGGACGATATGGTGCGATCGAATGTGCAGCAGCGTCCGGCGACGGCTGGCGATGTTCGGGCGCGTTTGCAGGAGATTTATGCTAGGAGTAAGGGCAAAATCGCGATCGCCCCTGCGGGTCAAGCTATTTTAGAATTCTGCCGGCAAGTAGTGGTGGCGGGGGCGCAAAAAACTGTCAGCCTGACTGGTGTTGTGTTCGGCGCGATCGCTCAAATCGTGGTAGCTTCTCTGGATACAGGCTGGGAAATGGTGCTGGGTGCCGTTGGTGGAAGTGCGGGGGCGCTCGGCGGTTTGGTTTTGGGTTATGCTTCGCCTCTAGGCCCGGAAATTGCCAGTTTTCTGAATGAAGGTTTGCAGCAATTAATGCCTAACATGACTTTCGCTGTCGGGCCGGAAGTGCTGCTTTTTGGGTTTGCGGGGTTCGGAACTGCGATCGGTTTGACGGATGCGGGGAGTTTTCGCCAGCAAAAACAGTATTGGCTGTCTGGATTGATGGGAGCTCAGGGTTATTTGTTGGCGGGTTTGTGCTGGATGGAAGCAACAGCTTCTAGTGGTGTGCAGGGGGTGATTTTGGGAGCTTTTGCGATCGCCTCTTTGACTGTGGGAATGGGTTTGCGGAGCCATCAATTAGTTCACGCTTTGGTAGTGGCTGTTTTCTCTACGGGAATATTTCTGTTGCTGAATGCTTGGAACATTTTTCCGGGGAGTTTCTTTGGGATTTTGTCACTGTCTAACGTTACCTTCGGCTGGCTGCAAGTTTGGGGTTCAATTGTGTTCTTTGGTTTGTTGGGAAGTGCGATCGGGCTTTGTTTGGGAGTTAGTCATTATTTAGTTGTGCCTTTGTTGCGGTGGTTGGGCTGGAAGTAGGAATTAATTAAACATTAAACATTTCACCTCAGATTCATATCCCCCTAAATCTCCCTTAAAAATATTCACTTTGGGTAATCTTATCCCCCCCTTGTTAAGGGGATCGAGGCGCGCTATCCGGCTTTGAAAACTATTGTGGGGCGGGCCGAGGAGGTCGCCAAAAAATCTACAATTTAGATGCTAGACAGCTTATAATCATGAAGAACATTAAATAATAGCCTCAGAGTGCCATGTCTAAAATATTACTAGAATCCTTTCGGACAGCCTATGCAAATATGGAGTTATCGCCGCTGATAACTCCGAAAGAAGTCGAGAACTTCCGAGTAGAATACGGGACAGAAGTGCTTGAAGAATTAGAGCAATTAGTCGAAGATGACCCTTCCGGTAGCGGTAAAATTATTTTTACGGGACATCGCGGCTGCGGTAAATCTACACTGTTGGCTGAGTTTTGTCGCCAGATGAACGATCGCTATTTTACAGTCTTTTTCTCGATTTCCGACTTGATCGAAATGTCGGATGTTAATCATATTAATATTTTATTTGCGATCGCAGTTCAGTTGATGGATGCAGCCGAAAGACAGCAAATTCCCATCAAACAATCAATTAAAGAATCATTTTATAACTGGTTTGCCACTAAAACTAAAACAAAAATTGACGAATTGGGCGCCAGCGGATCGGTGGGTTTTAACTTGTTTAAGATGATTCAAGGCAAGTTAAAAGCTGATGCGACGATTCGCGAGGAAATCAAACAAGAGTTTATTCGCAAAGTTTCTGATTTGGTTGCGACAATTAACCAGATTGCTGCCGTAGTTCGAGAAGGCGCGAAAAAAGACATAATCGTGGTGATTGATGACCTGGATAAGTTGGATTTAGGTGTAGTTCGCCAAGTTTATCAAGAACACATTAAAGCGCTTTTCTTGCCAAATTTTAGGATAATTTTAACAACTCCTATTTCTGCGCTGCGAGATGTCTCTTTGGCCGCTACCGTGGAAACGGAAACTAACAATCAAGTCGTGTTTATGCCAGTAACTAAGCTGTTTAAACGCGGGGAAAGCCGGAATGCTGATGCTGTTGCAATGGCGGAACCGGCGGCGAGATTGAAAGAGATTTTAGCTAAACGCTTGGGAAGCGAATTGATCGAACCGGAAACACTCGATCGCCTTGTCGCCTACAGCGGTGGAGTATTGCGAGAATTGATTAGAATTGCTAACGAATGCTGCCGCATTTGTTTGCGGTTGGTGCGACGGAATCCAGAAGCGGCGATTAAAATTAATGCTGAGGTGTTTGAGGAAGCGATTAATAAATTGCGGATCGATTTTGATACCCGTTTAGGAACAACTGATTATGAGATGTTGATAGCAACTTACAGAGATTTTAAACCTGCCGATCCGAAAGCACAAGGCTTTTTGGACTTGCTGCATGGGTTATATGTTTTGGAATATCGCAATGCTGTTTTGTGGTACGACATTCACCCGATCGTGCTAGAATTGTTAAAGCAGCGAGATGATTTTCCGCTTGAATAATTTCTTTTATACTCAACAATTAAACTCGGCGGTTGAAACCGCTAGCAACGCGATCGCACAAACTTTCGTCCCAGCAAAGGGAGACTAAGGTAATGTCTGAGTCCAAAGTCGATCCCCCCTAGCCCCCCTTCTTAAGGGGGGGACAAGAGTATTCTCAAAGTCCCCCTTATTAAGGGGGGGACAAGAGTATTCTCAAAGTCCCCCTTAATCAGGGGGGGACAAGAGAGTTCTCAAAGTCCCCCTTATTAAGGGGGATTTAGGGGGATCGAGACTTCGATATCAATGACAATTAATTATGTCGAATCTCAACAGTCAAAACCAAGATAATTATGAAGATTTACTCGTGTCAATTGAAGCGGGTAAAGATATTCTCAACTTGCTAATCGCAGTTTGCGATGATAGCGACTGTCGCGATCGCCTGATTTCGGATTATGAAGCAGAACTCGAACCGGATATCCGCCGCTATCGCGTAGAATTGGCGAGGGGTGAACCGAGTTTGCGATCGGCGATCGCCAATTTAGTCGAACAAGAAGCATATTTGCAGCAGCGGGGAAAAGCCGTTATCACCGTGACGGGCGTGGAAAAACTGCGGTTTTTTAAACAATTTGGCGAAAGTCGATCGGAACAAGAAGTGTTTTTTGGCTATTTGCAATGGACGCGGGAAGCCTTGCGGGAGTTTCCGTTTTCGATTGTCTTGTGGGTGACGCGACAAATTGAAATTCTGATTAGCAATGAATCTCCTGATTTTTGGAGTTGGCGGAAAGGTGTGTTTCGCTTTGATACGAAAAAAACTGCGGCTGTTCCCAAAACTGAATTTGAACCGTTTCGATCCCTAGTTGAAGAGGACGGTCGCGAACCGCCGAGTTTGATTCCCCTGGAAGATTTGCAGGATTTAATCGCGCGAACCGAACAGAAAAAAGGACTCGAAGACCCCAGTTTGGCAAGTCTTTATGCCAGTATGGGGAAGATTTATTACAGAAGGATAGAGTCGGGAGAGTGCGAAAAGTTTCAGGATGAGTATGAATTGGCGATCGATTATTTTCAAAAGGCGATCGCCCTTCAACAAGAGTTAGATATGGAACTCGAATTATCAAGTAGTTTAAGTTACCTTGCTTTACTTTATAAATCCCAAGGCAGGTACTCGGAAGCGGAACCGCTGTATTTGCAAGCGGTGGAAATAAACAGGCGATCGCTTCCTCAAGACCATCCCAGTTTAGCCCTTCACCTCAACAATTTAGCCGTACTTTATGAATCCCAAGGAAGGTACTCGGAAGCAGAACCGCTGTATTTGCAAGCTGTGGAAATAGACAGGCGATCGCTTCCTGAAGACCATCCCAGTTTAGCTACTCACCTCAACAATTTAGCCCAACTTTATAAATCCCAAGGAAGGTACTCGGAAGCGGAACCGCTGTATTTGCAAGCTGTGGAAATAGGTAGGCGATCGCTTCCTGAAGACCATCCCAGTTTAGCTATTGACCTCAACAATTTAGCCATACTTTATCAATCCCAAGGAAGGTACTCGGAAGCGGAACCGCTGTTGTTGCAAGCTGTGGAAATAGACAGGCGATCGCTTCCTGAAGACCATCCCCGTTTAGCTAATCACCTCCACAGTTTAGCCGGACTTTATCAATCCCAAGGAAGGTACTCGGAAGCGGAACCGCTGTATTTGCAAGCGGTGGAAATAGACAGGCGATCGCTTCCTGAAGACCATCCCCGTTTAGCTACTCACCTCAACAATTTAGCCGGACTTTATGAATCCCAAGTAAGGTACTCGGAAGCGGAACCGCTGTATTTGCAAGCTGTGGAAATAGACAGGCGATCGCTTCCTGAAGACCATCCCAGTTTAGCTACTCACCTCAACAATTTAGCCCTACTTTATCAATCCCAAGGAAGGTACTCGGAAGCGGAACCGCTGTATTTGCAAGCTGTGGAAATTCTTCGCAGCAAATTGCCAGAAAACCACCCCAACACTCAGGTTGTTTGGGAAAATTATGTTGGGCTGTGGCGTGAAGGAATAAGTAAAGGACATTTGACATTTGAACAATTGGAAAAACATCCTTTCGGGGAACAGTTATTAGCCGAACTTCAGGAATAAATAAAAATATCTATCTCAGTTACAAATTTTGTTAAAGTGTACAATATGCCGCCTAAATTGTAGATTATTTAGTTGATCACTCGCAGCTTATACATAGTGCTGAGGCGCATCATTGCAGGCGCGCATTGAGTTTTTGCTGGTGCGTGAAGCGCTGAATCAAGTTGGTCGATTTGTGACAATTCTTAATCGCAGCGCCTCACACACCCTACAATATGGAGTGTATATAATTTGTTATATTTGATATTATAAGTAATAGCAGGAGATAATATTATATTTTTGCACTAAAATGTCAGTCACTACTCATCAATTAATTCAGTGGAAACAACAAGGGCGGTCAATTGTTGCCCTGACAGCTTATGATTATGCGATCGCCCAACTCATCGATCGAGCAGGCGTAGATATCATCCTAGTCGGCGATTCCCTCGCCATGACAGTCTTAGGCTACGACACAACCCTACCCATAACCCTCGATGAAATGCTGCACCACGCTAAAGCAGTGCGCCGTGGAGTTAAACAAGCATTAATTGTTGTCGATTTGCCGTTTTTGACTTACCAAGAAAGTCCCCAGCAAGCCATGCACTCGGCCGGGAGAGCTTTGAAAGAAACTGGGGCTCAAGCTGTAAAATTAGAAGGTGGATATCCAGCAATGGCCGCCACAGTTTCGCAGCTAACATCCGCCGGAATTCCGGTGATGGGGCACGTGGGTTTAACTCCGCAGTCGGTACACCAACTCGGCTACAAAAAACAAGGAAAAACGGCCGAAGCAGCCGATCGCATCATAGCAGAGTCGATCGCCCTTCAAGAAGCAGGTGCCTTTGCGATCGTCTTAGAACACATTCCCGCCGACTTAGCCGCTCAAATTACCCAAAAATTAACTATTCCCACCATTGGTATCGGCGCCGGACCGCACTGCGACGGTCAAGTTTTAGTTACTTCCGATTTGTTGGGACTTTCTGAAAAACAGCCGCCTTTTGCTAAAGCTTACGCCAATTTGCGAGAAACAATTACCCAAGCTGTGAAAGATTATTCCCTTGAAGTTAGAGAAGGCAAATTTCCCGAATAGGTTCGTAGTGAGGGCTTGAGCCCTTAAAAAGGAGGACTAAAATCCTCACTACAAACCTAATTTACACTTTCGGCTGGCCCTCTTCCTCTTTATCCTTCTCAACAGCTTCATCCTCAGATTGACTAACCCCTTCCTTAAAACTCCGCAGCGTTTTGCCCAAAGCATTTCCCAACTCAGGAATCTTCTTGGGGCCGAAAATTAGTATAGCCACCACCGCAATAATGCCCATTTCGGGCAATCCCAGACCAAACATACAAAATCTCCTGTAAAACTTGCTCGATCGTAAGTCAATCTACTGATATTGTTAAAGTATCTACCTTTTTTCCTGCATCTTGCAACAGTAGAATCAAGTTTTATTAAGCTATCCCCCGATAAATAAGAATGTTAGAAATATCCCAGCCTTCTCTGCGCGACCAACAGCACCATCTCATCCGCGATTTAGCAGACCGGATGGAAGCAGTATGGCACCGCTATCTCGACCTCGAACCCTACCACCTGCCCGCTGAGTTGGGATACGTAGAAGGCCGCTTGGAAGGAGAAAAACTGATCATTGAAAACCGCTGCTATCAAACGCCCCAGTTCCGCAAAATACACCTCGAACTCGCTAAAGTCGGGCCGGTACTTGACATTCTGCACTGCGTGATGTTTCCGAGGCCGAATTACGCTTTGCCCATGTTCGGTACCGATATAGTAGCAGGCAAAGGCCAAGTTAGCGCCGCGATCGCAGACCTTTCTCCCCTCAATCCCGATCGAACTTTGTCGGAAACCTACCGAACCCAACTGGAAATATTGCCCATCAAGCAATTTTCTTGTCCCCGCCAAATTCCCGAATGGGGGGATATTTTCTCAGAATTTTGTCTGTTTGTGCGGCCAGAGTCGATCGAAGAAGAAAGCAGATTTCTGGACATAGTTGAATCCTACGTTGAAATTCACTGCAAACAGGCAGTCGCTTCCCAACCAGTCTCTGCCGCCGAAGCATCGAAAATTCTCGACGCTCAAATTTACTACTGCACCCAGCAGCAGCAAAACGACAAAACCCGTCGCATACTCGAAAAAGCTTTCGGTAAAGATTGGGCCGAACATTACATGACCGAGGTGCTTTTTGATATTCCTAAATAGCTGAAATTGGTTTACAATACTTCACAGTGGGTGAAAAAAACTTAACCAGGAAATCACCTACTTTATAAATCATGGGAAAGGAATCACGTGTCAAGGAGAAATCATTTTTAAAACCCCCAGGGCGAGGAGTCATCGGTTTAGCGATCGCCGCCACGGTGGTTACCACAGGAGTCGGTTTTTGGCAAGTATCTCAAATTAGAAAAGCCGAAGAGTTAAAGGCAGCGGCGGCTGCAGCGGCGGCTGCAACTTCCGTCGCCACCCGCAACAGCGTCACAGCTTTGGGTAGGTTGACTCCGCAGGGTGAAGTTATCAAATTGTCGGCCCCTTCTGCGTCGGAGGGAGCAAGAATTGAACAGTTGCAGGTGGAAGAGGGCGATCGAGTCAGTCAAGGACAAATCATAGCAGTTCTCGATACGCGCGATCGGCTCCAAGCAATCCTGCAACAAGCCGACAAAGAAGTCAAAGTCAAACAAGCAGAATTAGCGAAAATTCAAGCAGGCGCAAAAACAGGCGTTGTCGGCGCTCAAAAAGCAGAAGTTGCCAAGTTTGAAGCACAAGTGCAAAGAGAAACCGAAGGCGAAGCAGCCAATATCGCCCGCTTAGAAGCTCAACTGCGAAGAGAAACCGAAGCCGAACAAGCTAACGTCGCCAAATTCGAGGCACAACTCCAAAGAGAAACCGAAGCCGAACAAGCTAATCTTGCCAAATTGGAGGCACAACTCGAAAGAGAAACAGAGGTGCAGCAATCCAAATTGGCTAGGCTAGAAGCTCAATTGCGCGGCGAAATTGCCTCTCAAAACGCTACAGTCGATCGGCTAAAAGCCGAATTAACCAACGCCGAAGCCGAGGAACAACGCAATAAAGAACTCTCCCAAACAGGCGCAATTTCTGCTTCCGCCTACGACACCAAACGCTTAGCAGCAGAGACGGCTCGCCAGAGAGTCAAAGAAGCGCAAGCTATATTAGAAAAAACAGTGCAAACACTGCAAGAGCAAATAGTCGAAACGAAAGCAACAATCAAACAAACAGTAGAAACAGGCAAGCAGGAAATCAATCAATCCCGAGCCAATCTCCGACGCAAGTTAGAAACAGGCAGGCAGGAAATTAACCAAGCCCGAGCAACCTTAAATCAAAAGATAGAAACTGGTAGAGAACAAATCAATCAAGCCGAAGCAATACTCAAACAAAAAGCAGAAACTGGCCAAGAACAAATCAATCAAGCCAAAGCAAATCTAGACCAAATTGCCGAAGTACGTCCCGAAGACGTGCAAGCCGCCCAAGCCGCCGTCGAAAGTGCGATCGCCACCAAACAAAAAGCTCAAGTAGACTTAAACCTAAGTTACGTCAAAGCACCCGTATCCGGCTACATCCTCAAAGTTCACAGCCGACAAGGAGAAAGTGTCAACACTCAAGATGGCATCGTAGAACTAGGCGGCACCGACCAAATGTACGCCGTAGCAGAAGTTTACGAAACCGACATCGCCAAAGTGCGAAACGGTCAGCGCGCAACAGTCACCAGCCCGGTTTTTACAGGCACTGTGGAAGGAACAGTCGCTCGCATCGGCAAACAAATCAGCAAAAAAGATGTCCTTAATACAGACCCCGCCGCCGACACCGACGCGAGAGTTATCGAAGTTAGAATTCGCCTCGATCCGGAATCGAGCAAGAAAGTTGCAACCCTAACAAACTTGCAGGTTGAAGTCAAAATAAATATCTAAATTTTACGTTGAGACAACTTACGGATGGGGACTCAAGCAACCGGGTATTTTACCGATATTAAGAGTTTGAAGAAAATATAAAGGAAAAAAGAACAGGTTTCTCAACACCCGTGCTTAAGTCCTAAAATTATTCACTCCCAAATTCTAAATCTAAAATCTAAAATCTAAAATCTAAAATCTAAAATAGACTCTTATGGCAAAAATACCACTAGCTTGGGCACAATTAACCCGCGAAAGAATGCGCTTAGTAATCGCCCTAGCCGGCATTGGATTTGCTGACTTGCTAATGTTTATGCAGTTTGGATTTAGAGACGCGCTATTTGAAAGCTCCATCACCTTTCACTCGAAGTTAAAAGGAGATATTTTTATCAGCAGCACCCAGTCTACGGCTTTAATAGCCATGAAAAGTTTTCCCCAGCGTCGCTTGTATCAAGCTTTGAGTTTTGACGGCGTTACAGCAATCAGCCCGGTATATTTAGGCTTTGGATTGTGGAAAAACCCCGACCCCAACCAGCGAAATACTCGCCAATTGATGGTAATCGGTTTTGACCCCGCTCATCCCATCTTTGATCTGCCTGAAATCCAAAATAATTTGGACAAAATCAAAATTTCGGATGTGGTTTTATTTGACCAAGCTTCCCGGCCGGAGTTTGGGCCGGTAGCAGAATATTTCAAACAGGGAAAAGTTGTTGAAACAGAAGTTGACAATCGGCGCGTTAGGGTAAATGGTTTATTTACTATAGGGGCATCTTTCGGTGCAGACGGAAATCTTGTCACCAGCGATTTGAACTTTATGCGGATTTTTTCGACGCGGAGAACAAGAGGTTTAATCGATATAGGTATTGTTCACTTGCAGCCGGGAACAGATGTTAAGGCTGTTGTTGATAAAATGAGGGCAACTTTGCCGAACGATGTGAGAATTTCTACTAAAGAAGAGTTTGTAGATTTTGAAAAAAAATATTGGCAGGAAAGTACCTCCATTGGATTTGTTTTCACACTCGGCGCGGCAATGGGATTTATCGTTGGGATAGTGATTGTTTATCAAATTCTTTATACTGATGTTACCGATCATTTACCAGAATACGCTACGCTCAAGGCGATGGGATATAAGGATATTTACTTTTTGGGTGTGGTGTTTCAAGAGGCTTTGATTTTGGCAATTCTTGGCTATTTGCCAGGGTTTGGAGTTTCTTTGGTGCTGTACAATTTAGGGAGAAGTGCTACGAGTTTGCCGATGTATATGACTTTGGCGAAAGCTATGACTGTTTTTATTATGACAGTTGTCATGTGTGCTGTGTCGGGGGCGATCGCAGTTAGGAAGTTGCAGGCGGCTGACCCGGCGGATATTTTTTAAGGAAGGAAGAAGGAAGAAGGAAGAAGGAAGAAAGGAAGAAGGAAATACCAATTACCAATTACCAATTAACAGCTACAAATTACCAATGAATACTTTACCAGTTGTCTCGATTAAAAATCTCAATCATTCCTTCGGCGAAGGACAACTTCGCAAACAGACATTATTTGACATCAACCTCGAAATTTATCCGGGCGAAATCGTGCTGATGACAGGGCCTTCGGGGTCTGGTAAAACAACATTGTTAACCTTGATTGGAGCTTTGCGATCGATCCAAGAAGGTAGTCTGAAAATTCTTGGTCAAGAATTGCGGGGAACGCCGAAAAATAAATTAGTTAAAATCCGCCGCGACATCGGCTATATTTTCCAAGCTCACAATTTGCTCAAATGCTTGACAGCTAGGCAAAATGTGCAAATGTCTTTAGAACTGCACAGTCATCTTTCTCCCCAAGAAACTAATGATAAAATAGAGGAAATGCTGCAAGCTGTAGGCTTGGGAGAAAGAATAGATTATTACCCGGACAGTCTTTCTGGTGGCCAGAAACAAAGAGTTGCGATCGCCCGGGCATTAGTCAGCCAGCCGAAATTAGTATTAGCAGACGAACCCACAGCAGCACTAGACAGTAAATCAGGTCGAGATGTGGTAGAAATTATGCGAGGTTTGGCAAAAGAACAGCACTGCACTATTTTGCTTGTCACCCATGACAACCGCATTTTAGACATAGCCGATCGCATTATTCACATGGAAGACGGCTACCTCGCACAAGACACATCAACAAAGGTGGCAACCGGCATTCTTTCGGGAAAATAATATTAACCCACCTACACTTATTTCCGAGAAACGGGACGCTTTCCTCCTACCTTAGCAGGACTTTTTGTCCCACCTTTGGCTGGACTTTTAGAACTACTTTTGCTACTTTTTTGACCCTTAGCTCCTACCAATTGGCCCTCAGTGGCATTTGCAGGTCTGCCGGCAGGCGTTCTCGTAGTCCTAAAGGTAACATTCACCCCTTCATTCGACTGTTCCAGCACCAACATCGGCGTCGGCTTGGCTTTTTGATCCCACTCAATATGAACGATGCGACCTTGAATTGTGGGCTGCCAACTGTCGTGGTCGTCTGAAGGACTCAGATAAGTTTCCAAACAGTCAATAATTTGATTAATTGTCGCTGATGTTGCCTGAGTCGGCAGTTTCATCAACTTAATTTGAATCCGAAACAGCACGCGTTTTTCTATTTTTATTGCCGGATCGCCAGTTTCGTATTCGATATCAAACATCGAATCCACTTGCCTGCCGCTGCCCGCATTCCCATTTTTATCTCCCACTGCCCCCTGAGTCGGACGCAGGGCAATACTAATTTTTTCTTTAACTTTTACCTTGATCTGGTTCACAATGGCAAAGTGAAAGACTTCTTCCGCCATCCGCATTCTCAGGTAGTCTAAATTAAAGTCTCGCGAGTGGATAAGGTCGGGATTCTTTTCCATCTTTAGCATGGTTTCCAGAGCCATTTTGTATTTTTTCTGGAGTTCTCGATTTCTAAACTCCTCAAATTTGAGCTTTTTGCTCAAATCGTCGAGTTTTAGCTTGGTAAACACTGCTAAACCGATAAGCAATAATAACAGTAATCCCGACGCTCCCATGAAGAGTTGGTCTGAGGACGGATCTCCGGGTTTAGCCTGTTTAGGTTTGGGAGAGGCTACTGCCAACCTTGGTTCTACAAGGATTATTTGGGTTGACATGGGCTTTTAAAGGGTAAAATTTGACGCTAGATTTATACAAAACTCCAGAGTAGAGCTGGTAGTGCAACTGGATCAACCAACATTGACATCATTCCACCATCATCTTGGTACAACTGGATTTCTGCAACTGGAGCACGCACCCTCTAATTAATACTTTATCTTTAACTGCAAGCAGGTTTCCGAAATATCGGAAAATCGCGCGCTGGCACTGGCAAATAGAAATGGTGAATTGTCTGTAATATATTATACCAATATATCTAAAAAAAATGTTTGTTCGGCGGTCTCCGTTTCTAGAAAAATAAAAAGAAATACACATAAATTAATAGTAACTCTGGGAGCCAGCAGCGGAAAACATCAAGGAGAACAGCCGACGATCGCCCGGACGATCGAGGGGCGGACGTTGGGAGAGTGCTAATTCCTACTGTTGGCTCACTCCCGCCGTGCAAGCCCACCGGGCGGCTTGCTGTCAGAGTCTGGCTATGGTGCGATCGAACAACGTCTCCTTAGCTAAGATTACAGCTAATACCACCAATATTCGATCGTGACCTACGAACCCCTGCACCACAAATATCGCCCTCAGACATTTGCCGAATTAGTCGGTCAAGAGGCGATCGCCCAAACCCTCACCAGCGCCATCCTACAAGAGCGCATAGCACCAGCATATCTATTCACCGGCCCCAGAGGCACCGGTAAAACCTCTAGTGCCAGAATTTTCGCCAAATCCCTTAACTGTATTTCTACGGTTGCCCCCACCCCCACACCCTGTGGCAAATGCAACGTTTGCCAAGAAATTGCCCGAGGTTCCACACTAGATGTCATAGAAATTGACGCCGCCAGCAACACCGGAGTAGATAACATTCGGGATTTGATCGAACGAGCTCAATTTGCTCCCGTACAGTGCCGCTATAAAGTATATGTAATCGACGAAGTTCATATGCTCAGTACCCAGGCATTTAATGCCTTATTAAAAACATTAGAAGAGCCGCCAGATCGCGTTGTATTCGTTCTCGCCACAACCGACCCACAAAGAGTATTACCAACTATTATTTCTCGTTGCCAAAAGTTCGACTTCCGCCGCATCCCCCTCGATGCAATGATTGCTCATTTGCACAAAATTGCCAAATTAGAAAACATAAATATTGCCAGCGATGCAGTACAAATGGTTGCTCAAATCGCCCAAGGAGGTCTGCGAGATGCCGAAAGTTTGCTCGACCAACTAAGCTTATTTCAGGGTGAAGTAACAGTTGAAAAAGTTTGGGATTTAGTCGGTGCAGTCCCCGAGAATGACTTAATGGAGTTGCTGCAAGCTATTGATACAGATAACGCTACAGCATTAATAGACATGACCCGCCATCTCATGGATCGCGGTCGGGAACCGCTAATCGTGCTGCAAAGTCTCGCGAGCTTTTACCGAGATTTGCTAATAGCCTCATCTGCACCGAAACGGTCAGATTTAGTAGCTTTAACATCTGCAACTTGGGAAAAACTTTGCAATTTTGCCCGCAATTGGGATGCCGAGTTAATTTTAGCAGGTCAGAAACATTTGCAAACCCACGAAGTGCAAATTAAAAACACTACTCAGCCGCGTTTGTGGCTGGAAGTAACGCTGTTGGGATTGCTGCCCTCAGCAATTAGAACTCAGCAGCAACCAACAGCCGAACCAGCTAAAAATATTGCTCCATCACAAATTCACCCCCCCCAACCCCCCCTTAGCAAGGGGGGGAGTCAGATATCTAATATTGAACAATCTTCAGTTTCCCATTCGCAAAATCATCCACCTCAGTCGCAGCCTGTGGCTAATCGAACAGAAAGCCCACCTCCTGCAGCGATTCCCGCACCTGTACCAACTGCTGAAACGAATCAAACAAATTATTCACAGACTAATTCAGCCGATGAAATCGATTTAAATCGAGTGTGGGAACAGGTACTTGAGCGCGTGCGGCCGCATGGAACTCAATCGCTGCTTCGCCAACATGGACAGCTAGTAATTTTCAGCAATAATACTGCTCATGTTAAGATTAGTTCGCAACCGTTGCTCAATATGGTTAAAGACAAAGTAGCTAATATTGAAGAAGCTTTTTTGCAAATTTTTAACCGTCGAGTAACAGTAAAAGTGGGCTTGACAAATCCCGCTGAAACTAATAGTTCCCGCGCCAAGGATTTGCCTAGTTCTAACGGACGTGTTGGCGAAAATCCCAGGAATTCTCATCCTGTGAGTGATGCGGGCCAACAGGTGCAGAAGTCGGCGGATTCTGAGATTACAGATGATTTTTTGGGGAATGGTGGAGAAGAACAAAAGCACCCGCCAACGCCTGAAAATACCGCCGTTAATGTGCCGGCAATTTCCGAATCGCGATCGCCCACAAACGGTTCTACAGACTCTCAAAATGACTTTAACGCTCAGGCTATAGCGGTGCGTGATGACGCTCAATATGTCGCGAATACGGCTAGGCAATTGGCTGATATGTTTGACGGGGAAGTAGTCGATTTGTCGGGTGACTTGGAGATTTGGGAGTCGGAAACTTTTAGATTGGAATCTGAACCGGATTTTCCCGAGTTATCTTCTGAGTTAGGTGAGGATGATTTTATAGATTGGTAAGTATAGCAATCCTTGCAGGAGTCGTAAATTTTTTACCCCACCCCAACCCTCCCCGAACCCGCGGGGAGGGAGTAAGAAATCACCAATGATGCAAGGATTGCTACAGATCACTAAAAAAAACCGAGAAACCCGGTTTTTGTAGTAGGGGCGGTGCTAAGAGTGGCCGCCCTTCCAGGTTTCTTAATACCCTAAAAGTTTTAGGTTTAATTAGAGTCACCTAGTGATTGTGAATATCTACTTTTAAGCTGACTCTGGCTTGGGCAGCGAAGACGGAAGTACCAACAACTCAGCCGTCGATCGCTTCTCGACCATTTCCTTAGTAATCGTACACCGGGCCACATCCTTGCGCGACGGCAACTCGTACATCACATCCAACATCAATTCTTCGACAATTCCCCGCAGCGCCCGCGCTCCAGTTTTGCGGCGGTATGCTTCCTGGGCGATCGCCCGAATCGCCTCTGGCTTAAAGTCCAACTGCACATTATCCATCTTCAGCAGCTTTTGATACTGCTTAACCAAAGCATTTCGGGGCTCCGTCAAAATCGCCATCAGCGTTTCCTCATCCAGCGGTTCCAACACCGCCGCCACCGGCACCCGCCCGATAAACTCAGGAATCATCCCAAACTTCACCAAATCCTCCGGTTCCAGTTGCTTGAGTACATCAGCAGCCCGCTTTTCCTTCGGCTGAGCTTCTCCGGGCTGAATAAAACCCATTGACTTTTTGCCAGTTCTCTGCTCTATCACTTTTTCCAGACCGACAAAAGCACCGCCGCAGATAAACATGATATTGCTAGTATCAATTTGGATGCAGTCTTGGTAGGGATGCTTGCGCCCGCCTTGGGGAGGTACGTTCGCGATCGTCCCCTCAAGCATTTTCAGCAGCGCCTGCTGCACGCCTTCACCCGACACATCCCGCGTTATCGAAGGATTTTCGCTCTTGCGGGCTATTTTGTCAATTTCATCAATATAAATAATTCCGCGCTGCGCCTCTTCCACGTCCATATCTGCCACTTGCAGCAGCCGCAGCAAAATATTTTCCACATCTTCCCCGACATAGCCTGCTTCGGTCAGCGTCGTCGCGTCAGCCACCGCAAACGGTACGTCCAGCATATCCGCCAAAGTCTGAGCCAGCAGAGTTTTTCCGCAGCCCGTCGGCCCGATTAACAAAATATTCGATTTTTGCAGTTCTACTTCTTCCGGCGGGTGCTTGCCACTATTTTTGGCATGGATAAAGCTCAGGCGCTTGTAGTGGTTGTAAACAGCCACCGAGAGCACCTTTTTCGCCTCATTTTGCCCGATCGCGTTTTCGTCGAGGTAATTTTTAATTTCCCTCGGCTTCGGAATTTGGCTCATCAACATACTTTTGCCCGAGGTAGCGCGGCGCTTTTGCGTCGTTTCCTGCTTCGGGGGCACCGCCGTTGCAGGCACTGCACTCGAATCAAACAACTCCTCATCTAAAATTTCATTGCACAAGTCTACGCATTCGTCGCAGATATACACCCCGGGCCCTGCGATCAACTTGCGTACTTGCTCTTGAGACTTGCCACAAAACGAACATTTTAGATGGGAGTCGTACTTAGACATAACAGCCTCTTAATTCAGTGCAGTGACATTCTCTCCCGCCGCCGGAAGGTTTTCTTTAGCGATAACTCGATCGACCAAACCGTAATTTTTGGCTTCCTCGGCTGACATAAAAAAGTCGCGCTCTGTATCAGCCTCTAATTTCTCGATCGGTTGACCCGTGTGGTGCGCTAGCAGTTGATTCAGCTTACGCTTATGATAAAGGATTTCTTTGGCTTGAATCTCAATATCAACTGCTTGACCTTGAGCGCCTCCAAGCGGCTGGTGGATCATAATCCGGGAACTCGGAAGAGACATCCGCTTACCGTGGGCTCCTGCTGTCAGCAGAAATGCGCCCATACTGGCTGCCAAACCGTAACAAATCGTCACCACATCCGGGCGGATTTGCTGCATTGTGTCATAAATTGCCATGCCGGCCGTCACCGAGCCGCCGGGGGAATTTATGTACATTTGGACATCTTTCTCTGGGTCTTCGGCATCTAGATACAATAGCTGAGCCACTATTGAGTCAGCAACTTCGTCGGTTACGGGAGTTCCTAAAAACACAATTCGCTCCCGCAGCAAGCGCGAGTAAATGTCAAAGGCCCGCTCGCCCATCCCCGACTGTTCTAGTACCATCGGCACTACATTGCTGGGGCTGGAACTGACATCAAAATCGTTATAGCTTGTAATTAGGTAATTGGAAGATTGAGATACAACCATAAGACACCAGTCAAGGATTCTAGACAATTTGCTGCTGCTGATGAAAGCTTTAAATTAAGCCGCCAGCTTTTAACTATTATGCCTCTTCTGAACGGATATCGGGGGGATGGGGAGTTTTGAGTTTTGAAAGTGCTTTCTGCGCTGGGCGCAACGCTGGAGTGACTCGCAAGGCTCGCGGGGTGAATGAGTTAAAATACTTACTGGTAAATCATCGCTGCTTCTAGTGGACACCGCGAGCTTTTAGTAAGGATCGGGCGCACCCGGAGCTTGTAGTTAAGGATCGGGTGCGCCGTTAAAATCACGGTTCATTTCATGCCCCCAATTAGGACATTTGAACGCATTAAGTTCTATTCTTCGCCTACGACTTCCACTTCAACGCTCGTGGCTGCTTCTGCTGAATCTTCAGCGTCTGATTCTTCTGATTCTGCAGCAGCAGGAGTCAGAGAGCCTTCAGGTAGGAGTTCGATTGTCCCTTTTTCTTCCAACCATTTCAGGGTTTTTTGTTTTAGCAAGTCTTCTGCTACAAATTCCTGCAACCTTTGGGGGTCAAAATCTCCTTTGGGAAACTGCTTTCTGATTTTGGCTACTTCGGCTGCTACTTCTGCTGGTTCAACAGATAAGGATTCCAGCTTGGCTATTTCTGCCAGAGCTAAATTCTGCTTGAGGCGCTCGATTGCTTCCGGGCGCGAGCGTTCCCGCATCGGGCCCATATTTTCTTCGGTAAACAGTTGGTTGATATCTATGCCGTAATTTTTCAATTGGACGGCTTGTTGATTCAACAAATAATCGATTTCGCGATCGACCATTGTTTCGGGAATTTCCACTTCTATTAGCTGCACGAGGGCTGCTGATATAGCTTTTTCCTTATTAGCGGATGTCTTGTTTTCTTGGTCTGCTTTAAACCGAGTTTCGAGCGATTCGCGCAGTTCTGCTAAAGTTTCAAACTCGCTGACTTCTTGGGCGAAGTCGTCGTCCAACTCCGGCAATTCTTTTTCCTTAAGTTCTTTGAGAGTAATCGTAAATACTGCCGGTTTTCCTGCTAGTTCTTCACTGCTATACTCATCGGGGAACTGTACAGAAACTTCTCTAGTTTCTCCTGGATTCATCCCGATCATGCCTTGGATAAAGCCCGGTACAAACTGATTTTCCGATAATTCTACTTGAAAGTCTTCTGCTTGACCGCCGGGAATTTCTGCGGGAGTTTCGCCTTCAGGTGCTTCGGCAAATCTACCGGAGAAATCAACCAAAGCCATGTCTCCCAACTGAGCCGGCCGGCCTTCTACGGGGATTAAAGCAGCTTTGTCCGATCGATATTTTGCCAGAACCTCATCTACCTGAGCCTCATCATACTTAGCTTCTTCTGCTTGAAGCTGCAAACCTGTGTACTGACCCATTTTCACTTCTGGTTGTACATCAACCTTCGCCGAAAAAATCAGAGGCTGTTCTGGATCGAACTTAGCTAGTAATTCTTCAAACTCGGTGCGAAGTTCAAAACTGCCAATTGCGGCAATTTTTTCTTGTTCGAGGGCTTTTTGCAGGGAATCATTAATCAAATTTTCCAAAGCCGTCGCCTTCAAACGAGTCTGGCCTAGGCGCTGTAGCAAAACTTGACGGGGAACTTTGCCTTTGCGGAACCCAGGAATATTAACCTCGCGAGCAAATTGTTTAATTACTTGCTCGTAAGCTTGTTTTGACTTTTCTGACGGTACTTCGATTTCCAGACCAATTTGGCTAGCTGGAAGTTTTTCCTGGGTTACTTTCATCGGCTTTTTTGATATTTAACAATAGTGTATTGACACTCCCTGACCTAAAGGACAGGGATTCTTAATTCAGCGACTGACCTTAAAATGTTGCGTCCTTTCGGCAATACTCAAACTTTTTAACCGTAGAAATCCTACCAATTAACGAGCCTGATTCGCAGTCATCCCAGAGGGTCTATCTCCAAAAGCGTACTAGGATATTTACCTAGAGTTCGGGTTTGCCCTACCCTACTTAACAAGACTAAATAGTTGGTTTCTCTGGTTAAAGGAACTGTGTTAAGCCCCTAGCTGTTTATAGAGTTTTCGCCGCTCTTTGTCCCCCGGTTTACGCCTAAAAGTGTGTCGTTAACTGTTTTTATGCACTATGGCGCAGGAGTTTAACCTTGACTACTGTAGTCTACTAGAAATTTCCTGACTTTTAGGAAGGGATTTAAGAAATTAAAGCCGTCCTAGAAGGACAGGGTTTTAGACCCAATTTCCTTGATAAAATACATACAAATCTGACTTTGCCTGCATTTTAATTTTGTACGCTTTGACTCGTAACGGCACAACTACAACACCTTTACCGGATGAGACTGTAAGTCATTTCCGGCTACTTTTTTGGCTCTTGCCAAATAGTTTTGGTTTGAGGATACTAGCTTTTGCTGCTAGGAATGTGGAGGTTAAGTCCACTAATTGCCGATGCACCATAGCACATATCGCCCTGTGATGTCAATCTTGCCGGCCTCTGCGGCCAGTCAAAGTCAATGGATGCGCCTGCGAAAATGCAGATATATCGCAAAACTTAACCGGATGCGGATTGGGCGTGGGCGATTGGCAAAAGATGCTAAACTGGCACTGGGTACGATCGCACGGATCGATCGGGAAGTTCGATCGCCCTTTTCGCTTAACTGCACCATTGCTATCCTCTCATGCTCCTGATGTCGCATAACATTAATTAAGTTTGATATTGAGAATTGCAGTTATTTAAATTTTTGATTTCGATCGTTTAGAGTTTATTTTGTGGAGGAAACTAATTTGTCTCAATCCTATCGAGTTGCCATTTTAGGAGCCACCGGCGCAGTCGGGGCCGAGTTGCTAGAACTCTTGCACAGCAGGAGTTTTCCGATTTCTAACTTGAAGCTTCTGGCTTCGGAGCGTTCAGCAGGCACTACCTTGCCTTTTGGCGGCGAGATGCTGCCGGTCGAAGCAGTTTCGGCGCGATCGTTTGATAATGTAGATCTGGTACTCGCCTCGGCCGGCGGCTCTACTTCTAAATTATGGGCTCCGCAAGCGGTGGCAGCCGGAGCAGTAGTCATTGACAATTCTAGCGCTTTCCGCATGGATGCGACCGTACCGCTAGTGGTTCCTGAAGTGAATCCCCAAGCGGCCGCAGCTCACCGAGGTATAATTGCTAATCCGAACTGCACGACGATTTTGATGGCAGTTGCTGTTTGGCCACTTCACAAAGTTAGGCCGATACAGCGCATCGTTGTAGCCACTTACCAGTCTGCCAGCGGGGCGGGGGCAAGGGCAATGGAGGAAATGAAAGCTCAAGCAAGAGCAATTTTGCAGGGGGAAACGCCCAAAACAGATATATTTCCCTACCCCTTAGCATTTAATTTGTTTCCGCACAACACCCCCATTAACGATTTGGGGTACTGTGAAGAAGAGATGAAAATGGTAAACGAAACTCGGAAGATATTTGGTACGGACGAGATTAAAATTACGGCAACTTGTGTGCGGGTTCCCGTACTGCGTGCTCATTCGGAAGCGATTAATCTAGAGTTTGCAGAGCCTTTTAGCGCGATCGAGGCCAGGGAAATCTTAAAGCAGGCAAGCGGGGTTAAGCTGGTAGAAGACTGGCAAGCTAATTATTTCCCGATGCCCGCAGAAGCCAGCGGTAAGGATGAGGTGTTAGTTGGCAGGATTCGCCAAGATATTTCTCACCCCTGCGGGTTGGAGATGTGGCTGTCGGGCGATCAAATTCGCAAAGGGGCGGCTTTAAATGCGGTGCAGATAGCTGAATTGCTGATCCAAAAAAATTTGTTGCGAACCCAAGTGGCCGCGGCTTCTAATTAGCGGAAATTCTGGCAATTGGGAAATTGAAATTGGGGATTTTAGATAAACCTTTCATCTGAAATCTAAAATTTAAAATCAAAAATCAACACTCTAAAATCGGAGAAAGTGTGGTAAAGTTTGGACGGGTTCTGACTGCAATGATTACGCCGTTTAAGGAAGACGGCAGCGTTAACTATGCGGTAGCAGAACAATTGGCAGTTCATTTAGCCGAGCGCGGTACAGATAGCTTGGTAGTGTGCGGCACTACAGGCGAGTCTCCCACTATGACCTGGGATGAAGAGTACGAATTATTTCAGGTGGTACAAAAGGCGGTGGTCGGTAAGGCGTTGGTAATCGCAGGAGCCGGATCGAATTCTACTTCAGAAGCAGTCGCAGCTACCCAAAAAGCAGCTAAACTCGGGTTAGACGGCTGTTTGCAGGTGGTTCCTTATTACAACAAACCCCCGCAAGAAGGTTTGTACAATCATTTTCGGGCGATCGCGCAATCTGCTCCAGAATTGCCTATAATGTTATATAACATCCCCGGTCGCACAGGTCAGAATATGTTGCCGGAGACGGTGGCTCGATTGGCAGAAATCCCCAACATTGTGGCCGTAAAAGAAGCAAGTGGCAACTTGGATCAAGCAAGTCAAATTCGGTGCTTGACATCCCCTGAATTTGCCATCTATTCTGGAGATGATTCCCTAACTTTGCCAATGTTGGCGGTAGGAGGATCTGGTGTAGTTAGCGTAGCCAGCCATCTGGTAGGAGAGCAGCTGCAACAGATGATCGAAGCTTTCGAGGCCGGTCAAGTTCAAGTCGCTACCCAGATTCACTTGCAACTTTTTGACCTGTTTAAAGCTCTTTTTCTCACCACAAATCCCATTCCCGTCAAGACAGCTCTCAAACTTCAAGGCTGGGATGTAGGCTCCACCCGTCCGCCACTGTGCGATCCGCCCGTTGAGGTAACTCAAAAGTTAAAGGACGTACTGAATCAGCTAGCCGCAGTATCAGCTAGCAAGACGAGCGAGAACGAGTTTTCAGACAACTGAATATTGGTTGTTATCAGTCATTAGTTCTTAGTCATCAGTCATTAGTAATTAAGTGTTAGTAAGTAGCTAACAGTCAAGGATTAAAGACTGAAGATAGAAGAATGAAGGCCTAAGACAACTGACTGTACGGGATAGTAAAACCCGCCAGGGAGTTTTCCATAAATATTTGGAAAAATATCGCCCTACCAACGAACAGTAGACGAAAGACGACAGACGACAGACGACAGACCACAGACCAATAACAAAAATAACTAACAAAGGATACGCATGATCAACAAAAATACAACTGCATCTGCTCTAAAAGTTATTCCCCTCGGCGGGCTGCACGAAATCGGTAAAAACACTTGTGTGTTCGAGTACGGCGACGAAATCATTCTTTTAGATGCCGGTTTAGCGTTCCCTACAGATGGAATGCACGGGGTAAATATTGTCCTCCCAGACATGACTTACCTGCGGGAGAACAGCCACAAAATTAAAGGTATGATCGTGACTCACGGTCACGAAGACCACATAGGCGGCATCCCTTATCACCTCAAACAATTTGAAATTCCGGTCATCTACGGCCCCCGTTTGGCGATGGCTTTGCTAGCGGGAAAAATCGAAGAAGCCGGAGTGTCTCACCGCACTGAATTGAGAACGGTTCGACCGAGGGATACTGTCAGAATTGGCAAGAATTTCTTAGTCGAATACATTCGCAACACTCACTCGATGGCCGACAGTTTTACTGTGGCAATTCACACTCCCGTGGGAATTGTGATCCACACGGGAGACTTTAAAATTGACCACACTCCTGTAGACGGCGAGCATTTTGATTTGCAAAAGCTGGCCGAGTACGGCGAGAAAGGCGTGCTGTGCTTGATCAGCGATTCTACTAACTCGGAAGTTCCCGGTTTTACCGCTTCGGAAAGTTCTGTGGCGCCCAATTTAGATAGAATTATCGCTCAAGCACCGGGACGAGTGATGCTGACGACTTTTGCTTCGTCGGTACACCGATTGCAAATTGTTTTGGACTTGGCTAAGAAAAACAATCGGTATGTCGGAGTGGTTGGCCGATCGATGCTTAACGTCATCGCTCACTGCCGCAATCTCGGCTACATCAAATGCGAAGATAGTATTTTCAAACCGCTCAAAGAAATCCGCAATTTGGCTGAAGACAAGGTACTGATTTTAACTACAGGTTCCCAAGGCGAACCGATGGCGGCGATGACTCGCATTGCTAACGGCGAACATCACGAACTGAAAATCAGAAAGGGCGATACAGTCATTTTCTCAGCTAATCCGATTCCGGGAAATACGATCGCAGTGGTAAACACGATCGATAAACTGATGATGCTGGGAGCACACGTGGTTTACGGCCGCGACAAAGGCATTCACGTTTCGGGTCACGGTTGTCAAGAAGACCAAAAGTTAATGATTAACATGACTCGTCCCAAGTTCTTCTTGCCAGTGCACGGGGAACACCGGATGCTGATCCAGCACTCCAAGACGGCTCAAAGCATGGGCATTCCCGCTAGCAATATGGTGATTATTGACAACGGCGATGTCGTAGAGTTGACCGAAAATTCAATCCGAGTCGCTGGTCAAGTGCCTTCAGGAATTGAATTAGTAGATTCTTCTCGATCAGGCGTTGTCAAAGCGAGCGTCCTCAAGGAACGTCAGCAGTTGGCCGGAGATGGCGTTGTAACTGTAGCAGCCGCTTTGAATTGGGAAGGCAAATTAGTTGCTAAACCAGAAGTTCACTTGAAAGGTGTAGTGACATCAGCCGATCGCGCGGAGGTGATCAAATTAATCACTCAAACCATTGAAACTGTTTTGAGCGATCGCTGGTCAGAATTTGTCAAACCCGCCACTGCTGACTCGCAAGTTGACATTGACTGGGTAGGAGTGCAAACCCAAATAGAAAAAGCAATTCAGCGGGTAATGCGCCGCGAACTGCAAAGCAATCCAATGCTGGTATTCCTGATGCAAATTCCTGAAGAAGCAGTGCGATCGGAAAAGGCAGCAGTATCTCCAGGTTCCCTGGAAGCACCTAAGCTATTATCATCGCCATCATCCCCCTCGCCATCATCGCCATCATCCCCATCCTTGCCATCTCCTGCCAATCAGGTGACGGGCCGGCGCCGTCCCCGGACTGCTGCAAGGGCAGCTTCTTAGGGCGATAATTCTCGGACGCACTGCCAACCAAGAAAGGAGTTTTAGGTTTTGTAGTTGCGCTTGGGTACCCAAGCGCAACTACAAACCTAGATTTGATTTCATAAGTACCTCCACCTCAAAAAACGTCAGTACAGATCGACGTAACTCCTGATATGAATTCCGGTTGTATTGGAATGATTAAACCGCAGAGGGCGCAGAGGATACGGAGAAAGGGAAGAGAGAGATGAATCATTCCGATGTCAACGGATTTGATATGAGCTCTATCTTGCTAAGACATTTAAACTTGTCAAGATTGAAGAGTTGCGACTCGATTTATTTCAGGAAGCAGTCTTAGAGAAAGCCCCCAATCGCTACAAGTTTTTGGAAGGCCCGCAGGAAAAAGCCGGTGGATTTGGGTGTTTTTGCAATTATTTTTACTGCTGTGTTTGGACACGGTTTACTCTGGGAGTCTCTTTCCCAAACCTTTTAAGCGGAAGGGAAACAGGATGACACCTACTTACCAAATCCGGGATTTGTAGGATTTTCTCGGTTAGGGAAGGAGTAGTTTTTAAACCGTAAATAAACGCAAGTGAACGCAGATAGATTTAAATAACTATCTGCGTTCACTTGCGTTTATTTTAAAACTAATCAGCCACCAGCAACAGCAGGAACAATGCTGACTTCATCGCCATCTTGGAGAGCAGTTTTTGAGCCATCTAAAAAGCGGATGTCTTCGCTGTTGACGTAGAAGTTGAGAAATCTCCGGGGTTCTCCCTTTTCGTCGCACAGGCTTTTTTTGATGCCGGGACAATTTGTTTCCAGCGATTCAATGAGTTCGGAAATGTTATCGCCGGCGCATTCGATGGTGGCTTGATTGTTGGTAAATTTTTGCAGGGGAGTGGGAATTAAAACTTTGACGGTCATTTTTTTAGTCCTTAGTCAGTAGTCATTTATTAGTTATTAGTCCTCAGTCATTAGTCCTCAGTAATCAGTCAGTAGTCATCAGTCAACAGCTTAACAAGCAATGACTAATGACTGCCGACTACTGGCTAATAGCTGTTAAACCGAAACTTGTTGCCATTCTAAGCGTTCGAGCGTGCGGGCGCGTTCTAGGGCGCGCTCGAACGCTTCTAGTTTCGGTTCGAGGGTGATGGGTTCGCCGATGTAGCCTTGAACTGCTTCTTGCGTTTTCAAACCGTTGCCGGTGATGTAAGCGACGGTGGTTTCATCGGGATTGATTTTACCTGCTTCTACGAGTTTCTTCAAGACTGCGATTGTCGTGCCACCTGCAGTTTCTGTGAATATGCCTTCAGTTTCTGCTAGCAGTTTCATGCCTTCGATGATTTCGGTGTCGCTGACGGATTCAATGTTGCCGTTGGTTTTGCGGGCGATTTCCAAGGCGTACATACCGTCGGCTGGATTGCCGATCGCGATCGACTTAGCAATTGTATTCGGTTTCACCGGTTTTACGAAATCACGGTCTTCGCGGAATGCTTGGGCGATGGGGGAACAGCCGTCAGCTTGGGCGCCGCTGAACCGAACTTTCTTTTCGTCAACTAAACCGACTTCGATGAATTCTTGAAAACCTTTGTAAATTTTTGTGAACAAAGAGCCGGAGGCGAGGGGAGCGACGATGTGATCTGGCAATTGCCAGCCTAGCTGTTCGGCAACTTCGTAACCGAGGGTTTTTGAGCCTTCAGAATAGTAGGGACGCAAGTTTATATTGACAAATCCCCAGCCATGTGTATTGGCGACTTCGCAACACAGGCGGTTAACTTGGTCGTAGTTGCCGTGAACTGCCATGACAGTTGGATTGTAAATCAGAGTGCCGAGAACTTTGCCTGCTTCTAAGTCTGAGGGGATGAAGACTACGCAGTCGAGTCCGGCGTGGGCTGCGATCGCAGCCGTAGAGTTAGCTAAATTGCCGGTGCTGGCACAGGATACAGTTGTGAAACCCAATTCTCTGGCTCTGCTGAGGGCGACTGACACCACTCTGTCTTTGAAGCTGAGAGTGGGCATATTGACGGCATCGTTTTTAATATAAAGATTTTTTAGACCGAGGCGGCGCGCCAAGCGGTGGGATTTTAATAGAGGAGTCATCCCAGTGCCGACATCGATGACGTTATCTGTAGCGACTGGTAAAAATGCGCGGTAGCGCCAGATCGAGTTGGGGCCGGCTTGGATGGTTTGGCGAGTGACGCTGCGGCGGATGGCGTCGTAGTCGTACTTGACTTCAAGCGGGCCAAAACAGCAATCGCAGACGTGCTTGGCTTGGAGTGCGTACTCTTCGCCGCATTCTTTACATTTGAGGGCTGTGAAGGTTGCTGCTGTGGATTGGGTTCTGGTCGCCTGGGTCATAGCTCAACTCTCTAGTTTTGCGATGTTTTCTAATTCTTGTGCAAGATTAGCACGGTCAATTTACCCCGTCAACCATACCCGATTTTTTTAGTCGGGATTGATTTTTCAGTTACTTTTGAGTTAAACAATAATGTATTTAACTTGGATGTTTGGGCGGGCGAGACGCCCACCCCACAAGGATTTGACTTGTTTTCAGGATCGGGCTGGGAATCCAGATTGTCAGGCTGGCACGCGAACCCGATCGAGCTCAAGGATGATTTGCCGACGGAATTGTTACAAAACTTAATAAATCTTTTTTGGGCTAACAATTAATCAGTCGTGCGATCGAACACAACTACAAAACCTCGAATTTTTGATTAACTGAGATGTTGCACCATTCTCGCTTAACAGGCTTTCCAGCCTGTTCCACAATAAAATTCATCTCTTGTGGAACAGGCCGGAAAGCCTGTTCATAAAAAGCTTATTGAGAATGGTGCAACATTTCAGATTAACCAACTTAGCCTACCCGCCGCTGACGGGGGGGATGAGTACAACTTCGTCGCCGTCTTGGAGGATGGTGTCGGGGGAGACGAATTCCAGGTTGATCCCGAAGCGGGTGCGATCGCGCCATTGTTCTAATTGAGGATATTGGGCGATCGACCTTTCGAGCACTTGAGACACTGGGGTTTCGGGAGGAAGTTCTAATGTAAGTTCCGAAACGCCGTAGGCTTCACCGAAGGCGGCGAACAGTTTAACTGTGACGGTAATTGAAGAGTCAGACACGGTAGTTTAGTGCGATCGACGGTTTGGCAATTATCAACTACACCATACAATTAATTAGGAATTAGGCGCGCCGAGGCTTAGAATTGAAAGCGGCAACCTCTAGTTAAGTTTTACCCCATCGGGTAAAGATGATAGTTGATTGCAGCAAAAAGTCTTAACAAGATTGTATGCCGATCGCTCTCACCAACCAGGCGTTAGAAGCAGTTGGCGTCCAGTTAGATGCAGCTAGCTAAGGTCTAGTTTGCTGCTGTTGAGGCTAATGCGATAATAATTTTTGAGGATGCGGTATAGATACTTTACGGTAATTGTGGGAGAGTCCAAAAAGCTCGCCATACATTTAGCAAGCAACAACGCAGACAAGGCCCGGCAAACCCGCTTCTCCTGAGTAAAAATCAGGTTATTTAGTGCGGCTTGGAATTGCCCAACCTATGCCCTGCTTAGCAAGCTAGCCGTTCTATCTAAGAAGAATACTGAAGTTAACGCGATAGAGATATATGGCAAATAACGATTTTAAAGTGCTTCAAATTATTGAAGCTAAAGGCTGGTATGCCTTTGGGAGCACGAAGCAAAGCCAGCACGTTGAGAGATGGGTAAGACCTGTCGTGTGTTGGGTTTTAATAGAAGATAAAAAAAAGCGACGGGTTGTGACAGCTACCGCTAGCTATCAGATCCAGATTGACGACAAAGAAGTCGAGTTTTTTGCCCACGAAAGCGAAATTCAAGATCTGGAGAGTCTCCCGAAGTCTGTCTCGGTATCGGAATTTCTGAAAACAGAAGATTGAGAGAAGGGCAGAAGGAGATAATTTAACAAGTTATTAATTATTCCTTAGTGATTCCTTAAACTTGCTGTCGGATTCTATTGGAATTAGAGGCAGAAGCTCTAGATTGGGGACAGGGGGAGACGAGGACAGGGGGAGAATTTATACTTTTGCCTTGCCTTCTACATCTTGTCTCCAATGCCTCAAGTAGCCCAAAAAATAAAGAGGCCGGAAGATTGCTGGCAATGCCAACACGCTTCCGACCTTGCTGAATAACAGGGTATGCATATGTTTTTAAAGTATGGCAGGCAGGCTTTTGAGATATCAAGAGGACTATTGCAATCACCCACTTTTGTTTTCAGGCTGTGTTTGCAAGGTTCATATCATTTTAGACTGAAAATTTGAAAAGTAAGAGGGGGCGAGGGTTACAGGTTAAGGATTCTAGCTATTTATCTGTAGCGGGTGCTACAAAAAATGGTGGCCTTGGCGGACGATCGCACCTTCTCCCTAAATGGTGGGCACTCAAAGCAGAAAGTTCGATCGCCCCCTGCAACGGCTGCGACTTTAAACCCCACTAGCAACAGGTTCAGGCTTCTGTTGCCGCATCCGCCGCCCCAGCAGAGCCATCCGCACGCCGCCGGCCGGCCCTAAAGTCACCCCTCGGCGTTTGGCCTGTACGGACTTGTTCTCGGCCAATACTAGGTCGAAATCCCGCAAAATGGTGGCCAGCACCAGTTTCATCTCCAACTGCGCCAGCGCCAAGCCGATACAGCGGCGGCTGCCACCTCCAAAGGGCAAATACTCGTAAGGCGAGAATTGTCTCTCCAAAAACCGTTCCGGTTTAAATTGCAGCGGTTCTGGATACAAATCCTCCCGTCTGTGGGTCAAATAAATCGAGCCGATGACAACCGTACCCGGTTCGAGTTGGTGTCCCATCAGTTCCACGGGCGTGAGAACTTCTCGCGAAAACGTCAGCATTGCGACCGGGTAAATTCGCAGCGTCTCCTGACAAACTGCACTCAGGTAAGGTAAGCGGAAAATCTCCATCGGGTCGGGATTTTCTCCCAAACTGTCCAATTCTTGCAGCAACTTCTGGCGCACCGAGGGCAAGTTGTGAATCCAGTAAAACGCCCAAGCTAGGGCCGTTGCTGTGGTTTCGTGGCCTGCAAGCAGCAGCGTCATCAACTCGTCGCGCAATTCTTCATTGGTCATGGGTTGCCCGTTTTCGTCGCGGGCGGCCATCATTAAGCTGAGAATGTCGGTGCGGTTGGCGTCTGGTTGCAGCCTGCGTTCTTCAATTTCGGCATATATCAGATCGTCAAGTTTCTGCTTCCGCTGTTTCATGCGTCCCCAAGGACTCCAAGAGCCCCAATCTTGCTGCATCCAGCCGAAAAACAGCATACTCGATCGCAACGGAGAACCAGTCATATCCACGACTGAGGCAAGTAGGGGCTTGATCTCTTCCAACCGCGGCCCGTCATCCAGGCCGAAGACAGCTTGCAGGATTACCCCCATGGTGACTTCCTGCATCGCGCTGCGGGCCACAAAAGGTCGATCGACCGACCACTTGCTGGCAACATCTTGAGCGATATCGCAAATTAGTTGGCCGTAATTCCGCATCCGTTCCCCGTGAAAAGGTGGCATCAATAATTGGCGCTCGCGTTTGTGCCTTTCTCCTGAGAGGATAAACATGGATTGTTCTCCCACGAGCGGTTTGAGAATACTATTCAGCGTCCCTGGAGCGTGAAACGCGCTGCTATTGAGCATCTCCTGGACAGCTTGCGGGTGGTGGATCATCACCAATGGTTTCCCGTTGTTCACTTGAGCTGTGAAAATGTCGCCGTATTGTTTGGCACATTTATCCATGTATGTCAGCGGATCGCCGATCCATTGAATTAGCTGCACAAAGGGTGGAGCTTTGGGGCCGTTAGGTAGCGTCATAGGAATTACCGGGGTTTGGGTCACAGGACTTAGCAGTATCAACAAATCTCAAAGGATATGAAGGTTTGTTCAATCTCTCCCAACCCTTGTTTTTAAGGGGAGAATTGCGTAAGTCCCATCTCCAATAATTTTAATAGCTTATTCTCGAACGGTGCTCAAAATATCCTCTCCAAGCTCTGTAAAACGAACAGTTTTGATTTGCCAAGGAGCATAACTGGTTAAAGTTTGGCGCACGCCCCCGAACAAACCTAACATTTGACAACTGGACAAATTTTGCAATTTCTGCCGCGAATTTCCGGAGGCTCGCAGATCCACGGTAGCTATTCCGAGGTCGCGATCGATCTTGAGGCGATAACCAGCCAAACCAAGACTATCGAAAATCTGCTGCTTTAACACTTCATTAACCGCCGATGACATTAACTGGTTGTCTGGGCCTGTAACTGTTTCAGGCTTCAGAGTTTGACACAGATTGTCTACCTTATAAACCGTAACGGTGCCAGTATTCTCTGAGACTGCCACACTGCCTAAAACTGAGGCAACAGAGTTAGAGGACTGCGTTAATTGACTCGATCGAGCCTCAATTTGATTTCCCATTAGTTGCAAGTGTGGGAACTGAGGCGCGCTTGCTGGGAATTGCCTCTGGTTTTCGGCAGAGTTAGCTGCATCATAGCTAGAACAACTGCTAGCGCCGGTCAGAATTAATCCAGTCGCTAAATACCCGAACTGTTTGCAGATACGGTTCATAGTTTTTAATACTCAACTAAACGTTAGTGTACCGAAGATGAACTTTGGTGGTAGAAAGCACTTACTCCCTGATTACACTCACTTAGAAGTATTTCTAGGTATCCCTAATCCGGAGAGGAAAACAAGTTAAGAGTTCTGGTTAATACGTTCAATTTAGTGTTCGATCAGGCACATAGGGTAATACCCCTCATATGTGCAACCCTGGCGTCTCCGTATCTCAGCAGATAAAGCTAGCGACCTAGAGCGTAAGTGATACCAAATACCGTGTCAGTGGTCAGATGTACCGTTGCAAATCGAGCCATCCCAATGTCTGAGACCAAGAGCCTCTTTCCGGTTTGCGACAGCCTGAGTTGGATTAGTAGTAATGACAACATAATTCAGACTGGCGGGCGCATTTTAAGCTCGCCTTCGGAGCGCTTTTTTAACAGCGCCGAAATCGCCGTTAGAGGGAATGTGCAAGTCGCGAACAATATCAAAACTTACGAATCAAGAGCAAAGAAACCGGGTTTTTTAACCAGGCATAAGAGCTGCAACGAAGTGTTTTCGTAAAAAAAACTGCTTTCTGGTCAAGTCGTGAATCACATAATTCCCCAGTCAGCCGATCTGTAACGAACAGGCGTGTCAAGGGTGTTATCGCAGCGTTCGCTGATTTTGTGCCAAATCTCATAAAACACAGTGAAAAAATCATGAAACAGCAATTATTGACAAAAGTTTTGGTGGCAACCGCGATCGCCCTCACCGGCCTGACGGTTGCTTCTCAACCTAGTTACGCTCGGCGAGCACAGGGGGAAAGTGGATTTTGGTGCAGTACCTCGACCGGTGCGCCGGTGACGGTGTACCAAAACGCTCAAGGTGCCGTAGAGCCTTGGATTGAGTGGACTTCCGATTATTTCTCCGGTTCTGGTTACGATCCGGCAACTCGGTGTCAATTAGTGAGTCAACGCCTCGAAACCTATCGCCGCCGACGAATGCTTAAGTACATTACTGCGGGCCAAATGAACGGCCAGAACGTCATCTGCACGGCGAATCAAGTCAATGGGCGGTGTCAAAATTTGATTTATACCCTCCGACCCGGCCAAGACCCGATCGGCTCTTTGTATAATTTGTTGGCTTGGCGCCAAGGATATGTCGGGATGCCGTCTTTTGATGAAACCAGTAAAATTCCTTACATTGATGTCAGCGAAAAGCTAGGGGAAAACACTGCCGACGGGGCGCAACTGCCCCCTTTTCCTCACCGTTCGGACAGCCTTAAAGATTGGCAAATTTTCCATCCCATCACCAATTCCCAGGATTGAGGTCGAAAAGTTGGCGCGTCAAACAGCGGTACGCATCCCGACGGGGAAATCTTCGGGTTCTGGGACGATCGTCCGGCAGCAGGGCCAAACCTATACGGTGCTGACTAACTGGCACGTTGTGGCGATCATCGGACAATGGTCACCGACGACGGTTTCCTCCACCCACTGCTAGGAGTTCCGAGGCGGCTGGGCAATAGCGATCTGGCGATCGTTGAGTTTCGCAGCGCGAGCGAGTATAAAATAGCACTATTCAGCCTTGAGCCGGGAGCGGAGTCTGAGCCAGTGTTGGCAGTCGGCTTTCCTGCGGGTGCTGAGGTTGGGGCTTTGGCGGTGACGCGGGCTTCGTTTCGGTGCTGCTACCCAAATCTTTGCCTCAAGGTTATATTGGGCTATACAAATGAGGTTAAAATCGGTATGAGTGGCGACCCGATTTTTAATGCCAAAGGTTTCTTGGTTAAGATTAACGGTAGGGACAAGTATCGAGATCCAAATTTTGGCGTCTATGCTTTTGAAGATGGAAGTGAACCAACAGCGGAATTATTGGAGCAAGACTTAAGTGCTAAATAGTTCGCTAAACTTTTCCATACTTAATCGCCCTTGAGGAAGTTCTATGTTTGCCGTTAAACGAGCGCTAAAATTGAATAACAACGAAGCGACTTTGATGGCAAGACACGCAGGATTCCGGCGTGTAGTATTTAATTTTGGATTAAGCCTGCGAACTCAAATGTATAGTGAGGGGAAATTTACAGACTCGAAGGTAATCAACGAAGTCAAAAAAGTTCTCACCAACTACGTCAAGAAAAAGCCTGAATTCGGCTGGATGAACCAGTTTTCTAGTCGAGTTTACCAAAATGCGTTAATCGATCTAAAAGATGCGTTTAGTCGGTATCGCTCTGGGAAAGCAGGTCATCCAAGATTCGCTAGTCGCCGAGACGGTCAATCTTTTACAGTCGATTCGTCTAACGGAAAAGTTCTACTAAGCGCTGGCAACACTATAAAGATTCCTACCTTGGGAACTTTTCGGCTCTACGAAGCCCTAGAATGCGGTTACGTGTCTCAAACTTTTACGATTTCAAAAGAAGGAAGTCGTTGGTTTGTTTCCTTCTGTGTTGACGCGGAACGTTTACCAGTTCAACAGTCTCAGGCATCCGTGGGAATCGATGTGGGCATTAAATATGCGGCCACGCTGTCAAACCAGCAGGTCTTTGATGCACCAAAACCCTTAAAGCAAGCGAAAACCAAACTTGCTAATTTGCAGCGCCAAGCATCAAAACAGGTAAAAGGCTCCCAAAACCAAGGCAAAACCTATAATAAGATCGGGCGACTCCACGCGCGGATAGCTTGCATTCGCCTAGATTTTCTTCACAAGTTAACAACTTATTTAGCCAAAAATTTCAAGCGAATTTTGATTGAAGACTTGAATATAAAAGGCATGATGGCGAATCACAAGTTAGCTGGGGCCATATCCGATCTAGGATTTTACGAATTCAAACGCCAACTTGATTACAAGTGCAAAATGTATGGAGCAACTTTAGTGCTGGTAGATCAATGGTTTCCTAGCTCTAAAACCTGTTCTAATTGTGGCAATAAAAAAGATATGCCACTAAGCGTTCGGACTTTTGACTGTCCTGCTTGTGGCAGATATTTAGATCGTGATTTGAATGCGAGTTTAAATATTTTAAACTGGGAACCCTCGGCTTGAGGGGGATAGCCTACTTATCTTGGGATTAGCCGTCTACCCAACAGCGTAGGAAGTGAACTCGGATTGTGTCTAAAAACGATTTTAGACAAGTTTAGGTAAGTTTTACAAAGCAGAAAATGGTTAAATCCAGTTGGGGAATTCCCATTAGTATATATTTGCAGTTCGCCTCGTTTCATCTAGGGAGTTATCGATGAATGTGTGGAGTTTGCGGTTTGACGCGCTGACAATCATCTTGACAGGCGCATTAACAGTGACGGCGGTTGTCAGCCAACAATATGCTGCCTGTGCCAAAACAGCAGAAGAAATTGCCCAGCTAGCGACGTTGACAACTGTGGAAGTCAACAATACGCTGGGTTTTTTGGCTAGTGGATCGGGAGTAATTATTGCCAAACAGGGTAATATTTACACGGTTCTGACAGCTAATCATGTGGTGGCAAGCCTCGCTCAAAAATACAGCATTCGCACTCATTTGGAGAAGGATTATGCTGCAATTAGAATACAGCGACTACCGAAAGATGACAGGGATATAGACTTGGCTTTGATACAGTTTCAGAGCCGAGAACAGTATCCAGTAGCACCAATGGGCGAGTCAGAACGTGCTGTTGTCGGTTCTGCTATTTACGTTTCTGGCTATCCGCTGCCTATTTCGGGATTTGAACGAAAACTTGAGTTTACTGCTGGTATTATCTCTTCTCGCTTGGGCAGCGCCTCATCAGGGTATCGTCTGCGCTACCAAGCTGTAACCAGGCGCGGGATGAGCGGCGGGCCTGTATTTGATGCTGATGGCAGGGTGGTAGGAATTCACGGCCAGGGGGATACTGTTGGCACAATTAGAAGTCAGTGGAACGGTCAGATTGAGGAGATAAAAACGGGGTTGAACGCGGCAATCCCGATCGATGCTTTTAGGGAGTTGCTATCACAAAATAAGCATAACGGCTTTGATATTCTCAGCAATCTTTCTATCAGCAGCGCATCTGGTCAAAACCAGCCGAGTTTGGGTTATGGAGGATTTGTGTGCGATACCTCGACGGGCGAGCCGGTAACTGTGTATCAAAATCCGCAAGGGTTCAGGGAGCCTTGGATTCGCTGGAATTCTAATTTCTTTTCTGGTTCTGGCTACGATCCTCTAACTCGTTGCCAACAAGTGACTCAGCGCCTTGAAAATTATAACCGAAATAAACAGCTAAATTATGTCACGGTGGGTATTGTAAATAACCAGAAAGCGATTTGCACGACAAGCCGCGTTAATGGGCCTTGCGAAGGTTTGATCTACACGCTGCGTCGCGATCAAGACCCGACTCCTGCACTTAGCAGTTTTTTTGTTTGGCTGGGGAATCAAAAGGCTGTGCCTTCTCTTTCTGAAAGCGGTACTGCGCTTTATATCGATGTCCGGGAACGGCTGGAACAATTTTAGATTTGGGATTTGAGATGGATTAGTAATGGGTAAACACAGAACCCCAACTTTTTTAATAAGTCGGGGTTCTCAAATAACTACTTATTAGCTTAAAAATTGAGATATTTTACTTATTTATCACTGACATAATAGAACTCATGATTTTTTGGAACACGGAAGCTATAAAATTACTGTTACATTAATCCAATCTAAATTTTTCAGGTATAAAGCATGACTGCAACTACGCCGAAGGCAACGTCAGCAATTCCCAGTTTTTGCGAAGGAATCCAGTATTTCTCCGAGAGTGTGCCGGGTTTTGAGACTTACGGGAAAGCACCTGCGATCGCGGAGGGGAGCAAGTCGATCGCCGATCCTGCCGATCCCGTCGCCGTCTTTCAAACGATGCTGGGAGCAGACGCCCTGCGCTACCTGACGCTGCAAGTTACCGCCAGCAAGGCATCGGGACATCCAGGGGGTTTCGCTAGCCAAGCTGAGGCTTATGCCGCTTTGGTGATGCTCGGACACAAGAACATTGTCACCGAAGTCGGCCATCACGCGCCGGGATTTTACAGCGCCATGTTTCTCGATCGATCTTTGGAGGATATGGGAATTGTTAACGTGCAGCAAGTGCGCGATAAATTCCGAGAAAAAGACGGTTTGTTAGGACATCTTTCCGGTTTCATTCCCGGTCTTTTAGCACCGGCCGGTCCCCTCGGACAAGGGCAGCATTTCGCAATGGCTGGATCGCTTTTGCACCGCGAAAAACTGTTTGCTTTCACAATGGGCGACGGCGGTATGGGCGAACCCTATCCGATGAGCAGCATGGCGCATTTCCACACTGCTTATCCCAGCGTTACTAACTTTTTGCCTGTGTTGGTTTGGAACGGATATTCTCAGGAACATCACAGCATGGTTTCGACTAAAACTAATGCTGAAATGATTGCTTATTGGCAAGGCAACGGTTTTGAAGAAGTTATCTTAGTTGATGCTAAGGAATTTGACGATAAAAATCAACCGGAAGATTATGTTGACAGCACTGCTTTTTCGCTCGAACAGCGCATGGCATTTACCAAAGCTGTTTTACAAGGAGTTGACAAAGCGGCAAAATCTGCTCTCGGCGGCAAATTAACTGTGTTTATTATCAAACAGTTGAAAGGTGCCGGCGTCCACGCGCGCGGAGCAAAATCTCACAACCTTTATCCGAAAGATACGCTGGATGCTCCGCACATTATCAGTGCTTTAAAAGAGCGCGCTTTGACTGCGGCTGCTTGGGAGTTGGTGCGGACAAATTGCGAGCGTGCGGGCGGCGGGCCTGCGGCGAAAACAGTTGTTACTGAGTTTACATTGCCGCTGGCAGATTTAGGCGAATTGCCTTTAGAAGAATTTGCAGTTGGGGGAGAACCGAAGATTTCGACAACAGCAATGGGGGTTTTGGTAGGGAAAGTTGGCGAGCGCGATCGTACTTTTCTTGTCACTAATGCTGACGGCAATGAAGCATCGGCAATTGCCAATATCAACCAAGCTCTTAAGATTATTCACCCGACGACAGATGACCTGTACAATCAATCGCCAAACGGTCAAGTTTACGAACCTTTGAGCGAAGATGCTTGCGCTGGTTTAGCCGTAGGTTTATCGCTATTTGGAGCGCGGAGTTTGTGGTGTTCCTACGAATCTTTTGCCATCAACGGTTTACCAATTTGGCAAACTGTAACCCAAGCAATGGCAGAATTGCGCCGTCCAACTCCGGCAACTGTCACCTTATTTACAGCGGGTGCATTGGAACAAGGCCGCAACGGTTGGACGCACCAGCGGCCGGAAATTGAGGCTTATTTTGCGGCGATGATGCGGAACGGAAATGTGTTTCCTTTGTTTCCACCGGATGCTAACAGCATTCAAGCTTGTTACGAGTGGGCTTTGGCTGCTAAAAATAAGGGAGTTGTGATTACTGCGAGCAAGTCGCCGCTGCCAATTCGCACTACTTTTGAACAGACTCGCCAAGGTTTGCAAGACGGTGCAATAGTGCTGCACGAAGTCGATTCCCCCCAAGCTCCCCACAATCAAGGGGGGAGCAAGAAAGTTGTGTTTGCAGTTGTCGGCGACATGACGTTAATGCCAGTGTTTGAAGCGGCGGCATTTTTGGAAACAGAAGGGATTGGAGTGCGGATTGTTTCTATTGTGAATCCCCGGCGTTTGTATCGTGCTAGCGATGTTGCTTGGGATACTTGTTCGGAAGCTGACGGCGGCTTTTTGAGCGATGAGAAATTTGCTAAATTGTTTGGCGGAGATGCCTTGATTGGCGTGACAGGCGGTGCTTCTGGGATGTTGGAACCTGTGATGCTCCGCAGCAATTGCAAGCGGGATACTTTCGCTTGGAAGCGGGGGGAAACTACTGCTAGTGCTGGTCAGTTGATGGCGTTTAATGGGTTGACTGCTGAGGCGTTGACTAAAAGGGCGATCGAGCTAGTTCATTAAGTTAGAATGTGAGTGAATGCCCCTGCCTGGTTTGTGCTGGGTAGGGGCTAGTAATATTCAAGTAGGATTGTGATACCTATGACAGCAAAAATTTTAGAAGAAATAGGTACGCTTGCAGAACAGCGATTGATTCTCCCCGGTTATTATACTTGGGAGCAATTTGAGGCTATCGAATCTTTGATGGCCGACTCTTCTGGTTTGCGGATAACTTATCTTGATGGGTGGATCGAGTTTATGACACTGGGCGAAGCACATGAGACAATCAGTTGTATTCTTAATTTTTTGCTACAACTCTACTTTTGTGAAATGGGAATTGAATATATTCCTGTAGGTAGTGCGACTCGCAGAGACCGGGCAAGAGATGTATCATTTGAACCAGATGAGTCTTATTATATAGGTTCAAGAAAAGAGCATCCCGATCTAGCCGTGGAGGTAACAATGACTAGCGGTAGCACCAATAAACTAGCTAAATATCTGCGACTTCGCATTCCAGAAGTTTGGTTTTGGGAGAATAATCGGCTTTCTGTTTATGGGCTGCGCCAGGATAATTATGAGCAAATTTCAAGAAGTGAGTTGCTGCCGGAATTGGATTTAGAATTGTTGGTAGGTTGCGTTTTAAGGCCTTCAAGGATTGAGGCAAAAACGGAGTTTATTCAGGGAATTAGGCAACAGTAATTTGGTCGATTAATAAAATTTACGCAACAAATTGCTTGATCTGCTATAATTGCAGGGTTAAACACTGACTTTTTGTCAAGCGTAACGCAACACTGTAGAATAGCTAAGTATTCCTATTCTACATAAATGGTTATACATAACAACATTTAATACACCTTGAACTATGTCCCTGCAAGATGAGATTGATAAAACAAGGCAAGAAATTCGGACTGATGGCTACTCAATGTCTATTGGAGAGTGGATCAGCCTTTATGAAAATAGTGAGATCGATATCCATCCAGATTTTCAAAGATTTTTTCGTTGGTCCAATCACCAAAAATCAACCTTCATAGAATCGATTTTGCTAGGTATACCTATTCCACCAATTTTTGTTAGCCAAAGAGATGATGGTGTTTGGGATGTTGTAGATGGTGGTCAGAGACTATCAACAATATATGAATTTGTCGGTATTTTGAAAAAAGATGAATCAGAAAAAGATGAATCAGAAAACAATACACAGCCAGTAGCTTTACAAAAAACTACATATTTAGCTTCTTTAGAAGGGAAAAAATGGGACGACCCAAACGATCGAGATAATTCTTTCACTCAAACACAGCGTTTATTGATTAAACGCTCAAAAATTGCTGTCAACATTGTTGAGAAAGAAAGCGATGAAATGATTAAATATGAGCTATTTCAGCGACTGAATACAGGAGGTTCAGTTGCTACGCCTCAAGAAATGAGAAATTGCATTCTTTTGATGTTGAATAAAGATTTATATCAGTTGATGCGTTCACTGGCAGATTATGAATCATTCAAAAAATGCACTGCTTTAAGTGATAAACTCTATGAAGAACAGTATGATATGGAATTAGTATTACGTTTCATACTTCTATTTGATAAGGATGATATCAGCGTTAAAAAATTGGGTGGTGATGTTCACGTTTTCCTAACCGAAACAATGCGTAAAGTTGCTTCTAATAAAGAGTTAGATTATCACCACATAGAAACCGCATTCAAGACAACATTCGATCTTCTTGATAAAACTATAGGTGAGGATAGTTTCAAAAAATATAAATCTGAAGAAGACAGGTTTTTGGGTGGTTTTCTATTATCGGCATATGAAGTGGTAGCATTGGGAATCGGATACAACTATAAACATCTACCTCAAACAAACCTGATATCCGATAAAATAAAAGGTATTTGGTCGCATCCAACTTATCAAGCACGGTCGGGAGGAGGGTGGAATGCTGCAAGACGTTTACCTTACCTGATTCCGCTTGGTAGAGAAGTATTTTCCCCCTAATGAGTATCCGAACTGCTGAAGAATTAAGTGATAAACTTTCAAATGATCTTGCTTGGCGAAAGAAGGAACTTTCAGAAGTCAAATCCTTGGTAGAAGCGAGAAATGTTTCTCCTCCAAGGCATAATGCGTCGATTCGGAGTGGAATATGTATTCTCTATGCCCATTGGGAAGGTTTTGTCAAATTAGCATCAAATAGTTACCTAGAGTATGTTGCGATGCAAAAGCTTCGCTACGATCAGCTTAGTAGCAATTTTCTAGCTCTGGCAATGAAGACAAAATTGAATGAGGCTAGAGACACCAATAAACCATCATTATATATACCTGTTTGTGATTTCTTCCTTTCTAACTTACATACTAAATGCTCTTTGCCATACAAAGACAAAGATGCAATTTCTACTGCATCCAATCTGTCTTCTGACATTTTGCAAGAAATAACTTATACTCTGGGGATAGAGTTTTCTGTATACTCTACTAAGCGGGTATTAATCGATATCAAGCTTTTGAAAACAAGAAACGAAATTGCACATGGTAACTATTTGACTGTTGACCGAGAAGAGTATATATAGCAATTCCATTTGAGATGTAAATATGGATTTCTCTGGTAAAATAGGAAAGTTTGATAATAAATGAAAGGGAAGAAAGCAAATGGAAGCCAATCAAAATGAAAAAGAAAGACAAATAGAAGGTTTAATAAAATTTATAAATAGTAATGGAGACTCGCGAGAAATGAAGAGAGCCTTAGCCGTAAAACTGGCTCTACAAGGTTATGTGTACAGAGCGATAGAAAATATACTAAATGTATCTCAAGGTTATGTAAGTAAATGGAAAAAAAGATTTATAACACAAGGAATACCAGGTCTAAGATTAGGCTATAGAGGAGCGAAAACCAAGCTAACAAGAGAAGAGGAAGAATCAACCATACAGTGGTTATCATGCCAAGAATATTGGGATATATCCGAACTAGAAATCTATTTAATAGAGGAGTACGATGTCAT